>CAZDYW010000047.1:3552-11872 GCA_964509655.1 uncultured Anaerolineales bacterium | reverse complement strand
AATCGCTACTCCAGTCGATATATCGAAACGGGGAAGGAAGCTGTGTTGTTATCCTCGTTCACCTCCGCCTGATCGCCGAAGGAATCTAGAATCACACCGATGACGTACTCCCCTTGAGGCCAATCCTCCGGGAGCTCCTGAGCCGCCAAATCCACCTCGACCTGCCCGCCCTGCGCCAGGCCAGAGACATATTCCCGGCCACCCGCCAACAACAGATCATCAGAGTCGATGACGCCGTCGGGCGATATCACGATATCGACGAAGAAATCGCCGGCCTCGGCCTCCCCTTGATTGCCGATAAGCAGGTACATATAGTTGCCAATCCTCTCGCCGGGCTGAGCATAGGCCGGCCCGCTGAACTCATAGACAGTCAGATCGGGCCGCGCGACCTCCTCGACAAATAGAAAGAAAGCCGACCATTCGGACCATCCCCCCAGATTGCCCGCGCCATCTACCGCCCGCACCCGCCAGCGATAATACCAGCCACAGTCAAGGGAGACTTCGGCGGAGGTGCCCCCCAACGGGCCGATATCAAACGGCGTCGGGGTCGATTCCGGCGTCGTCTCGTAGACCAGCGCCTCCAGGCGGACGAAGTAGCCCGCGATGCCCGATGGATCCTCCGTCTCATCCCACCGCAGAGTGACGGGATTGGCGGCATCAAATTCACAAGCGATCTGCTCTTCCATACTCGGCGCCAGTAAAGCGGGCGGCGGCGGGCCGCTGGTATCCGCTCGCTGAATGAAGAAAAAGCGCTCCTCGGACCAGTCGCCCTCGTTGCCGGCGTTGTCGACTGCCCGCACGCGCCAGAGGTAAACTTCGCCACAGGGCAGACTCGCTTGCCAGGCAGTATCATCCGTATACTGAAGAGGATAGACGTAAGGCTCCATTTCAAGCGCTTCGAGATAGACCTCATACCGCCGGATGCCGGAAGGATCCGAGGCCACCCGCCAGCTAAAACGTGTCAGGAGTTCACCGGCGCCGGCCTGACAAGCGAGGGTCTCCTCCATCGCGGGCGCGATCAAGTCTGGCGCGTCAGGCCCCACCAGATCGGGCGTCGGCGAGGAGGTGGGAGTCGCAGTCGGCGTCGGCGTTGGGGTTCTGGTGGAAGTCGCGGTCGGTGGGGTAGGCGTCGGCGTGTCGGTGGGGGTTGATGTCGGTGTGGGAGGCGTCGGAATGGCTGTGCCGGTCGGCCTATCGGTGGGCATATCGGTAGGCGTCAGCGATGGAACGACGGTAGGAGTAGGCCCAGGCCGCAACCCAAAGTACCAGACGCCAACTGCCAGGAGCAGAACGGGGATCAGCGCGATGAGGCCCTTTGTGAGCCATGCCGGAAGCGGCGCCCCAGAAGTGGGAGGGGGTTCAGTTGGGGGCGGCTCCTGAGGCGGCGCGGGCGGACCCAACAGGATGCCCAAGTTATGGCGCGTGATCGCAGCGCCAGCTTCATCCCCCAGCCCCTCCCGGATGCGCAGGGCCTTGACCAGCGATTCGCGAGCCGCGGTTTTATCCCCCAGGCAAAGAGCGCGGGTGCCGAGCTGATGCATGGCCCAGCCCTCGGCGGCTCTATCTCCCAGCGCTCTGGCCGCCTGGAGTATCCAGCGCAACACCTGGACCCAGGCGCCCCAGCGTTTGCCCAAGGCCAGCGCCCCCTCCACGGCCCGGCCCAGCCTTATTACATCGGCCCAACGTTCCGCCTCGACACCCCACCCCAACACACTGATGATGGCCTCGGACTCAACCAGCAAGCTCTCCGCATCTCGCTCACCCTCCGCCCAAGCGGTGAAGTAGGTCAGCGCCCGATCCAGCCATGGTGTCAGGTCCCACTTGTCACGAAAGAGCGCCGCTAAATCGCCCGTCAAGCTGTAGCTGGGACTATGCGTCTGCACGATGCCCCGCTGTTCAAGCGTTTGCAGCAAAGGAGTGACGTTGGGAAGATTGACCATCTCGCCCAGGCGCTCGGCGCTGACGGGGGCATCGCCCAGCGCAGCCAGCATCATCAGCACCTGCTGCTCCTGCTCCGAAAGCGCGTTGAACATCTGCCCCGTTGCGGGTGCTCGTACCTGCCGGGCCGCCTCCGTGAGCGCAAGCCCTTCCTCGCGTGCTATAGCCGTGGTCTGAATAAGATGGAGCGGGTGACCTTCCAGCGCTTCGTGAATCGTCCGCGCATCCGCTTGCTCCTGCGGCGTCAGCGGGCGGCCCAGCTCCCGCTCGATCAGGGCCAAGGCATCGTCGAGCGGCAGACCCTTCAACCCTATGGCGCGGCCTTCCCCCCAGAGCTTTCGCTCCGGTGAGGCCCAGAGGAAAACACAGGACGGCACGGCGTCCAGCAGCGTCTCTATCTCATCCCGCGCCCAATCCACATCGTCCAGAATGATCAGCGCACGGATGGACTGTAGGGCGTGTCGAATCTCGGCATCGGTGGGCTTGAAGGCGGCATCGCTCTTGTAGAAAGCGTCGAAGAGGGATTGGAGGAGATCATCCAGGGGCTCGCGGCGCGCCGAAAGGTGGATGACGCCAGCGGGGAAATCATCAGCGGTCACGTTATGGGCCAGGTAGCGCAGGAGGGAGGTCTTCCCCAGGCCGGCTTGACCGTGCAGCGCGACCGGCGTGTAGGAGCGAAGGGCAGCGGAGGCATTGCTGAGCTCCGCTTGCCGATTCAGCAAGCCGGGGAATGGGCGCGGGCGCAGGAAAACGGGGGTCGGGCGCGGGGTAGATTGGGGCTCTTGCCCCGGCATAGTGACGTTGACCACGCCGCCATGCACATCGCCGATCTGGAGGATGTTGTTGCCGATGGCGACCTGGCCGCTGACGCCGCCCTCAATATGCACCTGCACCGGCTCGACCAGCGGAGTCGAAGCTTGAGCCGCTTCCCGCTCAAGGGGCCGTTGAGGTGGATGTTGGCCCAGTGACTCACCGCAGTTGGCACAGAAGCGCGCCCCCGTCGGATTCTCAAAGCCACACGTAGGACATCGCATGGGACCCTCCCTCCACTTGAGCATCCGCTCATCTCCAGGGTGTACGAGGCCAATTCCCCCTCAACGAATCCCGCAAGTTTTTCCACTAAAAGCATTATAGTGTTCCAAGGAACATTGTCAACTTGGGTTGCAGGTTGCAAGTTTAGTCATTCGCTGACTCGCCGACTCACTGACTCGCTGATACAATCGGATTCGATAAGCCCGATTGACCATCTTGTAGCAGATCGACCGAGACCGAACAGGAGCGAATTGAAAGGAGAACAAAAAATGCCACAAGAGATACTATCACAAGAGGACATCGAGAGGATCCATCAGACCAGCATGCGCGTGCTCGCCGAAGTCGGCGCGGAATTCCCCAGTGAGGCGGCCATTTCTGTTTTCAAAGATCACGGAGTCAAAACCGATGGCTCGCGGGTCTATCTGAGCGAAGACCAAGTTTGGGATGCCCTGGAGAAAGCACCCGCCCATTTCACACTCCACGCCCGCAACCCAGAGCGCAGCGTGACGGTGGGCGGAGGAGAGCCGGTTTTTGCGCCCGGATATGGTGCCCCGTTTCTGATCGATGCCGAGGGAAACAAAAGAATGCCGACCGCAGAGGATTACCACACGCTCGCGAAGTTGGCCCACGCGCTGCCCAATCAGGACGTGAGCGGCCATCTCCTGGTGGAGCCCAGCGATGTGCCCGCCGACGTCGCACACCTCCACATGCTCTACGCCCATATGCTCCATTCCGACAAGCCCTTCATCGGCAGCGTGGAGGGGGAGCGCGGCGCGAGCGACACGATGGAGATGGCACGTATTATCTTCGGCGATATGATGGACAACCACGCGGTGACGCTGGGAGTGATCAGCAGCCTCAGCCCGCTGAGCTACAGCCCGGACATGATAGCAGCCCTGATGCGCTACGCCCAGGAGGGTCAGGCGCTGATCATGGCAAACCTGGCGATGGCCGGCGCCACCGGGCCGATCACGCTGGCCGGTCTGCTGGCGATGCAAAACGCCGAACTGCTGGCCGGGATTGTATTGACTCAGTTGGTCAATCCGGGCACGCCCGTGATCTACGGCTCCACGTCGACCAACATCAATATGCAAAGCGGCGCCTTGACCATCGGCAGCCCGGAGCTGGCGCAGGTAACCGCCGCCCACATGCAGTTGGTGCGCTACTACGGACTTCCCGCCCGCAGCGGCGGCACGCTGACGGACGCCCACTACCCCGACGCCCAGGCCGGCCTCGAGTCGATGATGGGCATGCTGACCGCCATCAATAGCGGGGCCGACTTCGTGCTCCACGCGGCCGGTATCCTGAGCTCCTACCTGACCTTCTCCTACGAGAAGTTCGTGCTAGACGACGAGATATGTGACCGCGTGCGGCGGTTTCACAGCCCGCTCGTGGTCAACGCCGACACGCTGGCCTATGAAGTGATCGAAACGGTAGGCCCCGGCGGCAATTACCTGGCAGAAGATCACACCGTGGAGCGCTGTCGGAGCGAGTTCTGGCGCCCAACCGTCAGCGCACAGCAAGACCTGGACGCCTGGATTGAGGATGGAAGACCGGACACCGTGGCGCTGGCCCAAAAGCGTTGGCAGAAGCTGGTGGCCGAACATCAAGATCCTCCCCTGGACGACGTGACAGCGCGACAACTGCGGACCTTTCTGGAAGAGCGGACATGACGCCGCCACGCTTATGGCCCGACTCAAATGCAATTTCTCTTGGCATTCCACAGCAAGTATGATATTATAGGCATGTACCCCCCTCCCCGCTCAAGCTGGGCTTCGGCGGGAGTCTGAGCAGTTACTCGAAAAGGAACTTATGGCTAACTTCTCAGCCGACGCTTTGAGTACCAATCACTACCCCATCCCCGCCCAAGAAGCTCGAATTGAGACCAGAGTGATCAATTCGCGCTTCATCGCCACCGCAGGGCCGGCTCTCAGCGTCAGCGCGGCCAAAGACTTCATCTCCCACATCCGAGACGAATTCAACGACGCGACCCACAACGTGCCCGCCTACCTGATCGGCCACGGCCATTCGGTCACAGCCCATTGCAGCGACGACGGCGAACCATCGGGGACAGCGGGGCCACCGGCGCTGGCCGTCCTGAAGGGCAGCGGCCTGGGCGACGTGGTAGTCGTGGTAACCCGCTACTTCGGCGGCACCAAGCTGGGAACGGGGGGGCTGGTACGTGCCTACAGCGACGCAGTGCGCGAGGTGCTCGCGGCGCTGCCCCGCGCGGTCAAAGTCCCCACCCACACCTTGCTGATCAAGATGCCCTACAGCGCCTTCGAGCCCATCCGGCGATTGGCAGCACATCATCAGTGCCGAATACTGGACGAGACATTCGCCGCCGAGGTGACAATGACTGTCCAACTCCCACAGGATCAGTTTCCGGCATTTCAGAACGCGCTACGTGAGATATCCGCCGGCAAAATCGAGGCCGAGATAATCGAAAGCGACGCAGCCACGATTATGCCCCTAGCCGCACCGGCCTGAAGACCCGGTGCTAGCATGATCCCAGCACCGTCTGTTTACGACGGTGCCTCCACCACCCTTTACGACGATGCACACGACAAGGCAATGAAAGCCTGTCAACTCACAGAGCAATTCATACCCGACAACCGCAAAGCATTTTCGGCTGTCAAAAAACCGTCCCACCTACCAGCCCGTTCAGGCGACGCCAAGCCCCCGGCGTCGCCTTTTTACGTCTGTGTTCTCCCCAGGATCAAACCTCAAGCAGTGCTCACATCCTCGTCATCGCGGCGCCAGATTCGCCGCGATTGTGCCTGGCGACGATGGCTTAGCTCCACAAGCTAGCGACCGATTCGCCCAGGGAGTTCGCAAAAAGCTACCCTTAGCTCAAGGAGGTGAATAGCATGCCTGTCGAAGGCCCATTCATACTAGTCAATCCCGATCGCTGCTTAGGCTGCCACACCTGTGAACTGGCCTGCGCTGCGGCGCATACCGATGCGGAGAGCGTCATCGGCGCAGTGCTGACCGGAGAGCGGTTACAGCCCCGCAACTACGTGCTCCAGGTGGATAGCGTCAAGCTATCCACCCAATGCCGGCAATGCGAGGACGCGCCCTGCGTGCGCGTCTGCCCCACCGGAGCCACTTATCGCACCGAGACTTACACAGCGGTGAATGAGCGGCTCTGCATCGCTTGTCGGCTCTGCACAATGGTCTGCCCCTTCGGCGCGATCCGCATGGCAACCACGGAAGTGGACGGACGCCAGAAGCGAGCAGCCCTCAAGTGCGACCTCTGCATCGACCGACCCGCAGGGCCGGCCTGCGTGGAAGCATGTCCCACCGGCGCGCTCAGCCTGCGCTACCCGCGCGACGTCATCCAGCAAGCTACCAGAGACACCGCCCGGCAGTTCCTAGAGGCGTTGGAAAGTCAACAAGAACTGGTAAGTCCCTAGCAAAGGAGGTTTCTTCCCAATGGCCGAAAAGCTGTATAGTGAGAAAGTCTTGAACAGGAGCATCGATCCTGCCACGCAAGAGATGCTGGCTCAAGCCGAGGCCCAGGGCTTCGAGACCGCCTGGGACCGCTATGAGGCAATGCTGCCCCAATGCGGCTTTGGCGAGCTGGGCGTCTGTTGCCGCAACTGTAACATGGGCCCTTGCCGCATCAGCCCCTTCGAGGATGAAGGCCCGCAGCGTGGAATTTGTGGGGCGACCGCCGACATCATCGTCGCCCGCAACCTGATCCGCATGATCGCAGCCGGAGCCGCCGCCCACTCCGACCACGGGCGCGACATCGCCCACACCCTGCTCTTGACCGCCGAAGGCAAGGGGGGCGGCTACGAGATCAAGGACGAAGCCAAACTCAAGGCCCTGGCGGCCGAGTACGGCATCGAGACCGAGGAGCGCAGCAAGGAGGAGATCGCGCTCGATCTGGCCCAGGCCGTCTACGACGAGTTCGGCAAGCAAGAAGGCCCCATCCAGTTCACCCGCCGTGCGCCGGATAAGCGCGTCGCTCTATGGCAATCGCTGGGCCTCGATCCGCGCGGTGTGGACCGTGAGATTGTGGAGATTATGCATCGCACCCACATCGGCGTGGACAATGACCCGGTCAACTTGATTTTACAGGGGCTCAGGGCTTCCGTCGCCGACGGCTGGGGCGGCTCGATGATCGCCACCGAACTCTCCGACGTGCTCTTCGGCACGCCCACCCCCGTCCGCTCAGAGTCAAATCTGGGCGTGCTCAAACATGATCATGTCAACATCGTCGTCCACGGCCACGAGCCGACCCTCTCGGAGATGATCGTAGCCGCGGCCGCAGCTCCAGAGATGTCGGCGCTGGCCGAGAAGTATGGGGCCAAAGGCGTCAACGTGGTCGGGATGTGCTGCACCGGCAACGAGGTGCTGATGCGCCACGGCATCCCCCTCGCCGGGAACTTCTTGCAGCAAGAGCTGGCCGTGATCACCGGCGCGGTCGAGGCCATCATCGTGGACGTGCAGTGCATCATGCCCGCGCTGGGCGCTTTGACCGGCTGCTTCCATACCAAGTTCATCTCCACTTCGCCCAAGGCTAAATTCCCCGGCGCTACGCACATCGAATTCCACGAGGAGGAGGCTTACGACATCGCCCAGGAGATCGTGAAAGCGGCGGTGGATAACTACCGCTTCCGCAAGAAGGAGCAGGTCAATATCCCCGACGAGAAGACGGAGTGCATGGCGGGCTTCAGCGTGGAGGCCATCGTGGGGGCGCTGGGCGGCACGCTAGACCCGCTCCTGGACGCCATCCAGGGCGGAGCGGTCAGAGGCATCGCGGGCGTGGTCGGCTGCAACAACGTCAAGGTGCAGCACGATTACGGCCACGTCAACATCCTCAAGGAACTGATCAAAAATGATGTGCTGGTGGTGACCACGGGCTGCAATGCCATCGCCGCGGCCAAGGCCGGGCTGCTGTTGCCGGAGGCGGCCGAGATGGCGGGCGAGGGGCTAAAGGGCGTCTGCCAGGCACTGGGCATCCCGCCGGTGCTTCACATGGGCTCCTGCGTCGATATCAGCCGCATCCTTGTGGCCTGCGCCGCCATCGCCAACGCGCTGGGAGTTGACATCAGCGATCTGCCAGCGGCGGGCGCCGCGCCGGAGTGGATGAGCGAGAAAGCGGTCAGCATCGGCGCTTACGTCGTCTCCAGCGGCATCTTCACCGTGCTGGGCACCGTCCCGCAGATACTCGGCGGCCCGGCGGTGACGGAGCTACTGACCGAGGGGGCCAATGACGTCGTAGGGGCCGCCTTCGCCGTAGAACTGGATCCCTTCAAGGCCGCACAGCTCATGGTCGATCACATCGACGAGAAGCGGGCGGCGCTGGGTATATAAGCCGGAGAACGTAGGGGCGACCCTC
>CAZDYW010000047.1:0-3452 GCA_964509655.1 uncultured Anaerolineales bacterium | reverse complement strand
GCCCCTACGAGCGAACATTTACGGGTGTAGCGGGCGATCCTCCGTGGTCGCCCGCACAAAACGCACTGGAGGTAACTATGCCACTCATCAAGCAACCCAATCCCCCGGCGGGAGGCGCGCTTCTGGCAAGGCTACACGCAATCAAGGCCGAGCACGGCTACCTGCCGGAGGAGGAACTACGCCGCGCGGCCGAGGAGCTAGAGGCGCCGCTGAGCCAACTGGTCAGCGCCGCCAGCTTCTACGCCGCCTTCAGCTTCGAGCCCCAGGGCCGCCACACCATCCAGGTCTGTCAAGGGACCGCTTGCTACATCCGGGGCGGCGCACAATTGCTGAGCGAACTCGAGTCCACATTGGAGATCAAGGCCGGCGGAACCACGGATGACCGACTCTTCACGCTTGAGACCGTCTACTGTCTCGGCTCTTGCAGCATGGCGCCCGTGATCCGCGTGGAAGATGGCTCCCATGGTGGCCACACTTACGGACGCCTCAAAGTGGACCAAATCCCGCGCATCCTGGAGAAATATCAAAAACAGAAACAGGAGCCAGAGACATGAAAGTGCAAACTCGCTCCGATCTGGATGAACTGCGCATCGAAGGGCTGGCCCGGCTCCACCCAACCCAACCGAGGATCAATGTAGGGATGTCGACCTGTGGGCTGGCGGCGGGAGCGGCCGAGGTGTATGATGCGCTGCGAGAGGCCGCCGCTGAGCACGGGCTCGACGCCCATCTCGTCGCCGTGGGCTGCCTGGGCTACTGCGAGCAGGAGCCGCTGGTGGACGTGAACCTGCCGGAGCAAGGGCGCGTCCTCCATACCCGCGTGACGCCGGAGCGTGGTCGCGAGCTCATCGCGGCGCTGGCGGCGGGCGAACTGCCGGTCGAGGGCGCCCTGGCCCAGATACCGATCCCCGGATTGGTTCAATCTACCCTCCCGCCCCTCGACGAGATTCCCTTCTACGCCCGCCAGCACAAGATCATCTTGCGCAACAGCGGGCTGATCGACCCCACACAGATCAAGGAGTACATCGCGCGGGGCGGCTACCAGGCGCTGGCCCATGCCCTGCTGGAGCTGGAGCCACCGGCGGTGGTGGAGGAGATCGAACGTTCCGGGCTGCGCGGGCGCGGTGGGGGCGGCTTCCCCACCGGAAGGAAATGGCGCATATGCCGCGAGGCCACGGGCGAGCCCAAGTACATCATCTGCAACGGCGACGAGGGCGACCCCGGCGCATACATGGATCGCACGGTGCTGGAGGGCGACCCGCACAGCGTCATCGAGGGCATGATCATCGGCGCCTACGCCATCGGGGCGCACGAGGGCTACATGTACGTGCGCGACGAGTACCCGCTGGCCGTCGAGCGCGTCACGCACGCCGCAACCCAGGCCGAGGAGCTGGGCTTGCTCGGCGCCGACATCCTCGGCTCCGGCTTCGACTTCAAGCTCCACATCGTGCGCGGCGCCGGCGCGTTCGTCTGCGGCGAGGAGACAGCCCTGATCGCATCCATCGAGGGCGGGCTGGGCGAGCCCCATCCCAAACCGCCCTACCCCGCCACTCACGGGCTGTGGGGGCAACCGACCTTGATCAACAACGTGAAGACCTGGGCCTCGGCCTCGGCCATCCTGGAGCGCGGCGCCGACTGGTACGCCAACATAGGGACCGAGGGCAACAGCGGCACCGTCGTCTTCTCCCTGGTGGGCAAGGTGGCGAACACGGGCCTGGTGGAAATCCCGCTGGGCCTGACGATAGGCGAGCTGATCGAGGAGATCGGCGGGGGCGGGCTGGGCGGTCGTGAGGTGAAAGCGGTGCAGACCGGCGGCCCTTCCGGCGGATGTTTGCCCCGCTCCCTCTACGATCTGCCCATCACCTACGAGAACATGGCCGAGGCCGGTTCCATAATGGGCTCCGGCGGGATGGTGGTGCTGGATGAGGAGACCTGCATGGTCGATGTGGCCCGCTATTTCCTGAACTTCACGATGGATGAATCTTGCGGCAAATGCACGCCCTGCCGCGAGGGCACGCGCTATATGCACCAGATACTAACCCACATCGTCGAGGGCGAAGGGACACCGGAGGAGCTGGATTTACTGGAGGAAATAGCCAACTGGGTCAAGGCCGCTTCGCTTTGCGGGCTGGGCCAGACCGCGCCCAATCCCGTGCTCTCCACCCTGCGCTATTTTCGCGACGAATATGAAGCCCATGTGAACGAGAAAAGTTGCCCGGCCGGCGTCTGCCCCGCGCTGATCAGCTTCTTCATCGTGGCGGACAAGTGTACCGGGTGCGGGATCTGCAAGCGCAAGTGTCCCGTGGGAGCTATCAGCGGCGAGAGGAAGGAGCCACACGTCATCGACGCGGACCTATGCACCCGCTGCCGCACATGCTACGAGATATGCCCCGTGGGGGCAGTCGAGATCGCGAGGTGAAAAAATGGTCAATCTAACCGTGAACGGACAAAGTGTGACCGTGCCGGATGGTGCGAGCGTTTTGCATGCGGTGCGCGCCGCCGGGGTGGAATTGCCGACGCTCTGTCATCACGACGGGCTGGCTCCCTACGGCGCGTGTCGGCTCTGTATGGTGATGATCACTGCGCCCCAGCATGAACTCGTCGCATCCTGCGTCCATCCCGTGGAGGAAGGGCTGGCGGTGGAGACGGAGGCGGCGGAGGCCGTGGCCGCCCGCCGGATGGCGCTGGAGTTCTTGTTGAGCCGCTGCCCAAGTTCCATATCCGCCGACCGGTCGGCGGACGTGATCCGCGATCTGGCGGCCGGTGAGGGCGTCTTCGAGTCGCGCTTCGGCGAGTTGCCGCCGGAGCACAAGCCCGCCAATGAGCTATGCGTGCTCTGTGGACTTTGCGTGCGCGTCTGCCACGAGGCCATCGGGGCCAACGCCATCAGCTTCATCGGGCGGGGGATGGAGCGCAGAGTGGGAACACCCTTCGAGGTACACTCAGAGGCTTGCATCGGCTGCGGCGCTTGCGCCGAAATCTGCCCCACCGGCGCGATAAAGATGGAGGATCGCGGCGATGGAAAGCGCATCCTGCACACATGGAACACGACGGTGGAACTACACGCTTGCCCTGTGTGTGGACGCCACTTCGCGCCCCGACCGACGGAATTTCTAACCGAGATGTTCCCCGAAGTGGAAGATGTCTGGGGTCTCTGTCCGGAATGTCTACGGCGCCGCACCGCCCGCCAGTGGATAGAGCAAGATCGAGCTTGAGGACCGGTTGGGTGGCGGCAAGGGGTACCGCCACCCAAAGCTGAGTCCAAATGTTCGGCTTCGTCCCTCAACCCAAGCTGCTCGCTAGCACAGAGGCATATCCTCGCTTGCTCTGCTTTATCGAGTTGACAATGACCTGGAGGGTCTAGAATGACCTCTAACTTATGAGAAAGCCGCCAGTACTTCTTCCCGACATTGGCTCCGACCGGGAACCGGCACGATCTCACAGAAGATGGACGT
>CAZDYW010000046.1:0-12319 GCA_964509655.1 uncultured Anaerolineales bacterium | reverse complement strand
TATACTTCCACACTTACTAAAAGTGTGGGATAATACAGCCGGCGCAATGAGGAGATAGGAAACCAGGGTAATCGCGTTTATAGCTCCTAGCCCTCGTCCTGAGGACGATTCTGACACAATCGCGCAGGGGGTTGGGAGCTTATTTCATCCAGAATTTCACCAGGTCAAACATACCTTTAGCTTGCTCATCCCTCGCGTCTAGAGACGGTAACGTGATCGAAAATCTCAAGAGTATAGGAAGAGGTGAAAGATGCTATCGTTAAAATTATCTCGGTTCCCTGCTTTGCTGTTCACTACCCTGTGTTTGCTCGCTGTTATATTTTTTGCCTACCCCACAGCCACGACCACAGCAGAGCAAGGCGGTCTGGAGGCTGCCTGGGATCGTGCCCGCGAGGCCGGCTCCTACGACTTCACCACCGATGTCGAGCAGACCCTCATCCCCCGCCCGATACCGGAGATGATCGGGCAGACGGACGAGCGGGTCGATATGCGCATCGAGGGCGAAGTGACGCTGCCCGACCAGGTGCGGATGGAGCTCCGCTTCGAGGGCGGCGGCTTAGATGTGCCGCCCCTGGCGCTGGTGCGCGACGGCGCCGAGACCTACCTGCTCAAGGATGGCGAGCGCGTCCCGGTCGAGAACCCGGCCGGCCTCGCCTCCCCCACCTCTGATTACCTCAGCTACCTCGCCGCCGCCGAGAACGTCCAGCCGTGCGAGCCTGCGGACTTGCCACTTGCAGACTTGCGAACTTGCTACTCCTACGACATCAACGGGGCACGCTTCGCCGAGCACGTGCGCGAGCAGACAGAAGCCCAGTTCGCGGCGAGCGAGCAGCCCCTGCCGCCCGGCGCCGAGCTCTCGCCTTCCCCACTGCTCCAGCGCATGACGGGCCAGGGTCAGCTCTGGGTGGACGCCGACGGCTTGCCCCTCCGCCAGGTGGTCGATCTGGAGCTGCCGCAGGCGAGCGAGGAGTATGACGCGCAGGTGCATATCATCGTCGATTTCCGCTTTGACGAGGAGGCGCGGGAGCGTATCGCCGTGAGCCAGACCTCGGATGTTTCTGAAAACATCCGAGGTCTTGAGGTAAACCTGGCCCCCACGGACATCTATTGCACCCTTTTCCTCCTCACCGCGGCCGGTGTGCTGACCCTTTACCGGCGCCGCCGCTGGGCATATGGGCTGATCGCGGTCAGCGTCAGCCTCATTCTGGTGATCTCGCCCCTGCTCCAGGCGGCCGGCGTCGTGCGCTTCCGGGCACGCCAGGCCCAGGCCGCGCCCGCCGAGACCGTCGCCGAGGCGCTCGGCCTGCCCAGCGAAGCAGCAGAATCCGCGCAACCCGAAACCCAAAACACGAAACCCGAAACACGAAACCCAAAACCTGAAACCAGCCCCACCGCCCCATCCGACTATGAGCCCGATGTGATGTGCGGCGACGGCGACCCCGGCGCCGACTCCGACGGCGACGGCTTGAGCGACGCCGACGAGAACTGCCTGGGCACCGATCCGGAGCACGTGGATAGCGACCGTGACATGATCACCGACACGCTGGAGCTGGAGGGCTTCAGTTCCGGCGGGCGCGATTGGACGGGCGACGCCTTCAACCCCGACTCGAACCGGGATGGGCTGAGCGACCTCGCCGAGTGGCCGGAGCCGGTCGGCGCGGCGCCCGATATGGATGATGTGAGCGACGATTGGGACCCCGATGGCGACGCCATCCCCAACCTCTGGGACGCGGACAACGACGGCGACGAGGTGCCGGACAGCATCGACCTCTCCCCTTTCGCACGCACTACCTACAGCGACTCCTTCTCCTTGACCACGCAGGGGTCTGACTTCGACGGCTACCAGTACATCGAGCTCCAGATACAGCCGGAGGAGATGTCGCACCTGCGCTACAGCACGACCTACCTCGATTGGCCCTACGATGAGCGCGGCCAGATCCAGGACCTGGACGATTCGACCGAGGACATCAACCTCTATCCAGTGCTCAAAGTTCGCACCAACCAGCCGCCCGATGATGACCTGGCGCGCACCTACGGCGTCTCGGTCTTTGAGGATGACGGCGAGTATGAGCTTTACATCACCCCGACGCCGATCAGCGACGGCGGGAAAATCGTGGCCTTTTACGTCAAGGTGGCTTATGGGCCGGAAGATTTGGAAGACATCCGCTGGGAGAAGGTCGAACTGCTCTGGATGGCGCGGATGAGTATGGATCAGCAAGTCACCGACAGGTACGGGAACACCTCCATCGAGACCTCCGTCAAGCCTCTTCACACCTACCTGGAAGAATCCTTCCGCGTCACCGGTTTGCAGATCACCAAGAGCCGCAACTTCGAGAGCATGATCCTGGGCACGCCGGACAGCCCGGATGACGACCGCTGGATCTTCAACCTGCTCTTCGGGCTGAGCAATACCTTCCTGACCAGCCAGAATCCCGACCTACAGGAGCTGGAGTTCCGATTTGAAAGCCCCAACACGCCGCTCGAAAAGACCTGGGGCGTCACCTCGACCCTCGTGACCGTCGATCTGCCCGCCACCCCTTACGGTCACGTGGATGAGGGGCTGGAGGAATTGCCCGCGCGTATCCAGGACTTCCTGGAGCACAATTACCCTGCCGACAGCAACCCCTCCCTGGTGATCGCCACCCAGGAAGAGGTGGGGATGTACAGCCTGGACGATGGGGAAAATTTCGAGCCGGGGAGCAGTCTCAACCTCAATCTGGCCGATGTGGCGCTGAGCACAAGGCGCGGCTTGAGGAGCAGCACTTACGAATCGGAGGACAATGTCTGGGACGATCTCGATCTGGAGGAGACGCTGGAGCTGATGGATGAGCGGTACGAGGGCGAGCTGGCCGACATCGTGACCGATTTGGAGGATGAGTATCCCGATTTGACGATTGAGGACCTGGAGCTCCTTCTCGACATGTTCTACACCGCCTGGTTTATCGGCCAGACGCGCATCCTGAGCCTGGACGGGCAAAAGCTGGCGCCCGATGACCGGGATGACGAAGAGGTGTTCGACGAGTTGCACCAGGACGTGGAGCCCCTGCCCGCCTACTTGCTTGAGGCGGCCAACCTGGGGGAACCCGGCGGCGGGCTGCGGATCGGCGATAGCCCGACGCAATACTGGGAATACCAGCGCGATCAGGAGGACAGCGGGATTGAGCTGGGCGTCGTCTATCCCAAATGGGTCGTGGCCGGGATCATCGTGGGAGTCATCCTCAGGACGATCTTCGGTCTCAGGACGGCTGTGCAAGCCGCCAGCTTTGCCGGAACGATGGGCTTTGCCACCAGGATGAAGATTCTCTCTGATAACGCGGGTCACGGCAGCCGGGTGTTGGGAGTGGTCGGTCTCGTCGTCTCCATCTTGGCTATCTGGACCATATTCTTTATCACAGCCGGGCTTACCGGTTGGGATTGGGACTCGCCGGCGGTCAAGAAAGCCGCGATCTTCGCCACCGTCTCGACCGTCATCACCGCCATCCTGTTTGCCATCAGCCTCAACCCCGTCGGCGCGATTTGTGTGGGGATCTTGGCCTTTATAGATTTGATTCTTTTCGTCGTCTCTTTGGGGGAATTCAGCATTACGACCGCCATCATCGAGTGGATCACGGATCTCATCTATGACGCGCACGTCCTCACCGAGTTGGAGGACGTCAGCTTCGAGAACTTCGACACCGCCGTGATGGACGAGGAGATGGGCCTCATCGTGGGCAACCGCTTCCGCGTCAGCGACAGCTTCGTCGGCACCATCTGGCGCACCAGTTATGGGGAGAATGACGACCTGGAGGATAGCTGGGTCGAGGCGGATTTCCACGGCAGCGCGGGGGCGGCCGATTGGGCCAACCAGAACAGCGGCAGGGACTGCGACCGCTCCGGCTCCTTTTTGACTTGCAAGAATGACGTCGGGGTCGAGTTCGAGCTGGACACGGCGGAACGAAACGTCAAGCTGACGGTCGAATCGACGATTGAGGCGAAGACCTATTACGAGGAATGTTGGTGCGGCGACTGCGAGCGGAAATCTGAATACACCGACCTGCCCGACGATCTGCCGTCGTACGACCAGTGGGATCCGATGGACTTCTACCTGGACGTGCTGCCGGATAACATCCACGACCTGTTCAACTGGTCCGACATCGAGAACCCCGACCCTGACGGCGATGGCTTGACCAACGACGAAGAGGACAGCTTGGGCACCGACCCGGATATGTGGGATAGCGACGGCGACGGCTTGGCGGATAAATTCGAGGTCGATTCCGAGGAGACGCTGGGCACCGACCCGACCAAAGCGGACACCGACGACGACGGCCTGCTCGACGGCATCGAGTACCACCTCGGCACCGAGATCAACGCCGCCGACACCGACGACGACGGCCTGATGGACGGCGAGGAGGTCTTTCATTACGAGGGCGGCAATTGGTTGGGCGGCTGGTCGGTCGAGCTGCCGAGCGGCGAGAGCGCGATGGTCTTCTCCGACCCGCTGGTGGCCGACGCCGACGGTGACCGCCTGAATGATAGGAGCGAGCGCAACGCCGCCGTCAGCCCCTTCGCCTACAACGCCACCGCGCAACTCACCCTCGACGCCGACCCGCTGGCCGAAAGCCCCAACGGCGCGGTGGGCGTCTACGTGACTCCGGACGAAGAGGTGCGGCTGGGCCTGACGCTCGAAAACACCGGCCCGCGCTCTGTCACCTCCACGCTGACGCTCTGCCTGCCCGATTTTCTCACCGATGTCGAATACGAGCCCGCGCTGGAGGGCGACCGCACTCCCGATACCATCACCCCGGCGACTTCCTGCAACGGGCTGGAGTGGTCCTTCGCGCCGGAGGAAGACAGTCTACGGCCAGGTGAGGCCGTCAGCACCACCATCACGGCCACGGTCGCCGCCTTGAGCAGCTCGGCCTCCGAGGAGATCAGCGCCACGGTCACCTACATGATCGGCGACACGGAGGAGGAGATCGTCGACCAGGCCATGGTGATCGTCGATGTGGACGACCCGGAGCTCTCGATCACCGCGCCGCTGAGCGGGACTCTGCTGGGCGGCGGTATCAACAACTACGTCATCGGCGGCACGTCCGGCGACGAATCCAGTTGGGTCGAGGTTGTGGAGATCGACCTGCCCGCCGGGGCCGGAACGGTCGAAGCGGAGGGCGTCAGTCCCTGGGCCTACACCTGGGAACTGCCGGACGACGGCCTCTACACCCTCACGGCCCGCTCCTACGATTATGTGGATTACGCCAGCCCGACCGCCACCGTCGTCGTGACGGTGGACAACACCGCGCCGACCGTCACGCTGGCGCTGGAGGACGGCGATATCGTCACCGGTACGACCGGCAAGGTCATCACCCTCACGCTGAGCGGCAAGGCCGGCGATAACCTCTCCGGGCTGAAGCGCGTGCAGGTCAGCACCGATGGCCGCCCATGGCGCGAAGTCCCCCTCACCCCAACCCTCTCCCAGGGGGAGAGGGCAGCCGACTGGAGCGCCGAATGGCTCTTGCCGAGCGAGGAATCGGCCCAGGGCGAGCACGTGGTCAAGGTGCGTGCCCACGACCGCGCCGGAAACGAGAGCGATATCCTGCGCCGCACCATCATCGTCGACGTCGTCCCGCCGACCAGCGAGCTGACCGACCGCACCTACCTGGGCGATCCGCCGCCCTACGTCCAGACCGGCGAGCGGATCGAGCTCTACGGCGTGGCGAACGACGCGGGCAACATCCCTGAACCCGCTCGCCCGGTTGATCTGGTGGGCGAACTGGATTCGATTGACAACGCCACCATCTGGCTGGAGATGTCCTCGGTTGATGATGACGATAGCGGGGTGAGCGTGGCCTGGCTGGGCGACTTCAACGGCGACCGGCTGAGCGATCTGGTCGTCGGGCTGCCCGCCGCCGGTGGTGGGGATGAAGGGCGCGTGACCATCGTCTATGGAAGCGCGGGCGGCTGGCCGACGCCGACCGACGCCGAGCTGCTGGCGGATAGCACATCCTCCCTGGTCGGCAAGGCCGGGGCCGGGGTCGGTGACGTGATCGGGCCGGCGGGCGACGTGGACGGCGACGGCTTCAGCGACCTGCTGGTGGGCGATTCGGAGAACGACCGCGTCTATGTGATCTTTGGACGCGCCGGCCCGCTGGGGCGCGACCTGGTTCTGGAAGGCCCGCGTTACCCCTACTGGACGGTTGTAGACCTGAAAGGGCTGGGCGACCTGACAGGTCTGAGCGCGGCGAGCGACGTGAACGGCGACGGCTTCGACGATTTACTGATCGGCACCAGCACCGGGACTTCAAGCCGGTGCTATCTACTCCTGGGCCACGCCGCTCCCTGGTGGGAAACGGTGCCGCTGGACGAGCGGGCCGCCACGGAGATAGATAGCGGCGCTAATAGTGCCTTCCTGAGCAGCGCGGGCGATATGGACGGCGACGAATATGATGAGTTCGTAGTCGCCGAGGGGAACCAGGTTTATCTGTTCGAAGGGCGGACCGTCTTTGAGGAAACGCTCGCGCTGAGCGACGCCATCGCCACCTTCGACAGCTCTGAGCTGCGCCCGCAGGTGGCCGCGCTGGGCGACGTGAACGGCGACGGCCTGGCCGATTTCATCTACGCCGATGGGGACACGCCCCAGGTCGTCTTCGGGGACGCGGACCGCGATTGGACGACTCAGGCGCTCGACCTGACGCCCGCGCCCTCCGGCTTCCTGGCCGCGCCCGGCGACGTGGACTACGACGGGCTGGCTGACCTCCTCGTCCAGAACGAGGATGGCGACGCTTATCTGATCCTGGGGAAGGAGCTCGCCGATTCCGAGGTCAAGGCGACCCTGACCGAAGTTCAAGCGGCGGCCTCCGCTCCCTACGCGGCTGGCGCCGACGGGTCAGCAGGGGCTGACCTGAACAGCGACGGCTCCTCCGACCTGCTGCTCGTGCCGAGCGTGCTGGGCGGAGCGGGGGCGAGCGTGATGAATTATGGCCCGCTGCCGCACATAGACCCGAGTGATTTACCAAAAGCAGAAACCGGGTTTTTCAGTAAGCGAAGCGACAAAAACCCGGTTTCTAGCTCGCCCCTTCGGCCAGTAGTCAATTACACTGTGGACGACGATGGCGACGCCGACTTCACCACCATCCAGGCGGCGGTTGACGCGGCGGGCGATGGCGACCGTATCTATGTCGATCCGGGCGTCTATGGCAGCTTCACCGTGACCGGGAAGGACGATCTGTACATCGCTGGCACAAACACCGACGCGGTCTTTGTGGACGGGGACGGCGGCGACTTCGCGGTCAAGATTCAAGACGCCGACGGAGTCGACCTGAAACGTCTGACCCTCCGCAACGCCGATAACGGCGTGGTTCTGGAAAATGCCGGTGTGGAGGGCTATGAGGACGAGGAGAAAAATATCCTCCTGGAACGGGTGCTGATCCACGATTTCGACTCCCACGCCGTCGCGATGGACCGCGTCAGCACGGCGCGGCTCACGCGCTGCACGCTGGCGGGGCAAGGGGATCACATCGACCTCTACGGCGCAGCCGACCCGGCGATGGATGAGAGTTGGAATGAGGACTCGACCGACTGGCGCACCGCGACCAGCGCGGACGGCGGTATGTTCGGCGATGGTAGTAAGCTCTACTTCGTGGACAGCAGCGCGGAGATCGACGTCTACACGCCCGACACGGCCTCCTGGAGCACTCTGCCCGACCCGCCGCTGGGCGATCACGCGGGCGCCACCTTGGACGAAAATGGCTCCCTGTGGGCCTTGCGGCGAGACCTGGATACGGGCTTCGACGGGCCGATCCACGCCATCGTTTACGTCAGCGAGGACGAGGTCTACGTCGGCGGCGATTTCACCCACGCCGGCGACGTGGCTGTGAACTACATCGCCCGCTGGAACGGCAGCGAGTTCACCGCGGTCGGCGAGGGCTTAGACCCTCCCGACGATACAGTCTATGACATCAAACTCGACGGGAGCGAACTCTATGCCGGGGGCGCCTTCGGCCTGCGCTATCTGCCCGATAAGGACGATCCCCACAGCATCTGGGAGAATTGGGGCGACATATCGGGCGACGGGGCGGTCTACGCCCTGGCTGTGGACTCGAGTCATAATAGCGTCTACGCGGGCGGCAGCTTCGACGACATCGGGGGCCTCTCGTCGGCGCATAAGATCGCTCGGCGGAAGAGCGGCAGCTGGGAGTATCTGGGATTGCAGAAGCAAGACGCCAACGGGATCGATGGCAGCCACGTTTCGGCGCTGGCGCTCAAGGACGACTATGTCTACCTGGGCGGTGAATTCTCCGGCTGGGGTGGCACCAGCTACGGCGACATCCACAATCTGGCCAGGATTTGGCGAAGCTCTGGATACATCACCGTGGAACCGAACGATTATGATCTGAACCCTGGGAGCGCGATCTATGCCCTCGAAGTCGTTGGGGACAACATCATAGTCGGCGGTGATTTCCGGAACGTCATGTGCTTTTATGATGACACGCGGCCCTGGTGCAGTGCCAGCGGAGACGCGGACAATTTGGTCATCCTCAAGCCGGATGGGGACTGGTGGCTGCCCGATTACCTGAAGGCGGATGATCCGGTCAGGACGATGGAACGGGACGGCGATGATCTCTACATCGGCGGCGACTTCACGCAGGTGGGGGACAGCACGGCCGCCGATCACGTGGCTCACTATGACTATGTAGAAGAGGAATGGGAAGCTCTGGACGGCGGCGTCAACGACACTGTTTACGCCGTGGCTGCCGGTGACGGCGACCGGGCCTACGTGGGCGGCGACTTCTTCCAGGCCGATGGGCAAGCGGCTTTCCATCTGGCACGTTGGGACGGCAGCGGGTGGACCTGGCGGAGCGAGCAGTCCTTTTACGAGTATGACGGTTCCTGGCATAAACGGTCCGATCTGCCCCTGTTCGTGGGAGATGGCTCGGCCATCGTTGAATCCTCGGCCGCCGATGGTGGGGACGGCGAGTTGTACGCCATTCCCGCCAGCGGGTCGCGTGCTTTGTATCGCTACACTATCGACAGCGACGACTGGGAGACACGGGCCGATCTGCCCGAAGGCGCGGGCGTGGGCGGCGCGTTGGCCTGGGCCGATGGCTATCTCTACGCCCTGCGCGGCGGTACGAGCGACGACTTTTACCGCTATGATCCAGACGCCGACGAGTGGAGCACGCTCGCCGCGCTGCCTTCGCCTCGAGTCGCGGATGCGGGGGCCTCGCTGGCCTGGGATGGCCGGAACTGGCTCTATGCCTGGATCGGCGGCAACGGCAGGCAGTTCCTGCGCTACTGCATTGACGAGGATCGCTGGGAAGAGCTGGATGACGCGCCGGCCGAGGTCAACGCCGGCGGCGGATTGGCGCGGATCGGTCAGAACCTGTACGGCGTCCCCGGCGGCGACGAGGTGCTTTGGAGCTACGACCCGATCGCGGTCTACCCGGAGAAGCTCACGCTGGACCGCGTGGCCTTCGTCGCCCCCGAGACGGTCGACGCCGCGGCCTGGATCAACCTGGACAGCGTGATCGTCCCGCCGGATGATTTCGTGGTCACTGGGACGGACAATACCTGGGTGGGCCGCAGCGGATTCGCCTGGTCGCCGGAGCCGCTGTTGGATGACAGCGTGCAGCTCGCCCACGACGACGCGCGTTTCCTCGACGTAGAGCGTGATGTCTATCGCGTGGGTTCCGGCACGCTGCTGGACGGTGGGTATCATACCTACCGGTCGGATTACACCGTCGAGCCCTGCGAGGGTGTGGAATGCACATCGCCCAATCCCATTCAGGCTGGCGTCAACAGCGGCGCCAACCGCGTGCTTTTGGAGCCGGGCGTCTACGATAAGGGCTTCTACCTGATCAGCGGCGTGGAGGTCATCGGCGACGGCGCCGATCTGACTATCGTTGAGCCACAAGAGAACGACACGGCCATCGTCCGCGCCGAGGGGGTGGTGGGTGCCAGGCTCTCGATGCTCACCCTGCACGGCGTCGATGGCAGCGTCGATGGTCTGTATCTGGAGGATGGCACACAGGCCGTGGTCATCGATCACGCCATCATCCGGGGCACGAACACGGGTATCAGCACCACCGGCGAGGCCACCGAGCTGGAGGTGGTCAACAATACCATCGTCTCCAACACCAACGGGCTGGTCGCCGCCGACTGCGCACCGGTCGATGTGCGCAACACCATCTTCGCCCATCACAGCGACACTGGCCTGACTTACGACGGCTGTGCCGCTCGCAAGCTGCACAATTACAACCTCTACTGGGAGAATGGGACCAATATCAGTTCTGGCAATCCGGGGGCGGCGGAGCTGTTCCTGGATCCGCTGTTCGTGGACCCCGGCCCGCCGGCGCATGACTATCACACCGAGAATGGCTCGCCCGTGATCGACGCGGGCGATCCCGGCGACCCGCCGCCGCCGGGCGCGGGCGCACGGGTGGACATCGGCTACATCGATCAGAACCGGGCCGGGCTGTACGTGAACGGCGAGTACTGCGAAACTTGCGTCAATGATGGGTTGTCCTGGCAGGTGGACGCCTTCGACAAGATTCAGGACGCCTTGGACAAGGCGGATGGGAATCTGCGCGAATTAGAAGGCTGGCGGTACACGGTCGCCGTCGCGGCGGGCACGTATACCGAGACGCTCACCGTGCCCAGCTACGTGCGACTGGTTGGCGACGGCGCGGAGGAGAGCACTATCAACGCCGACGGCGCGGGCGTGGCGGTCACCGTCGACGGCGTGGCGCAGTTCGAGATCAATGGCTTTACCATCAAGGGCTGCACCGACACCGCCGCCATCAGCGTCACCGGCGCCTCCAACGCGGTCACGATCACGCGCAACATCATCGAGAACTGCAATGTGGGCGTGAGTTTCGACGAGCGGGCCTCAGGGTTGGTGACTTTCAACACTGTAGTGGGTAGCGAAAAGTCTGTCGTTAGCAGCGGGGCGGGCTCCTGGGCTACTGTGGAGAATAACATTCTCTATAGCAATTACTCTTGTGAGGGTGGCTTGTGGACGGAGGGCGACGGCCAGATTTTCAGCGATTACAATCTGCGCGAGTGTGAGGGGGAGATCGCCGTCTGTTTCAACGTGGACAAGGGGCCGAATGACATATGTGGCGACAATCCGCGCTTTGAGTCGGGCAGCTATCGCATACAGGCCGATTCTCCTGCCAGAGACGCGGCCTCGCCCTTCGTCGAGCCCCCGGCGGGTGGCGGCGAGCGGGCCGATATGGGTTACTACGAGTTGGTGGCCGATCCGATCACGCTCTTCCTGGGGCGGGAGGATGTCTCCTCCGCCACCGGCAACTCCGGGCTGAGCGAGGTGGAGGTCGGCTTCAGCGCGGTCAGCGACCCCGACGATGCGGTCACCGACACGCTGCCCTCCACTTGGACGACGGTCACGCTCGAAACGCCGGGGGAGACCGTCTCCTACTGGCAGGTCGCCTTCACTCCCACGCAGGAGAGCCTCTACCGCTTCTACAGCCGCGCCACCGATGTGGTCGACAATCAAGAGTGTGAGGGCGAATCCTCGTGTTCGCTCTGGTACGACGGTGCCTTCGTGGCGGATAGCGTCCCGCCCGTGGTCACCTGGACGCAGCCTTCCCCGGCGAGCGTGACTTCCCCGCTGGAGCTGCGGGCGGAGGTCTACGATTACGCCGCCGACGAGTTCAGCGTTGACGATATGTATTTTGTCGTGGACGGCGATGAGTACGAGGCCGAATGGGCCGCCGATCCCTGGGATGAGGGGGCTCAGGAGCCGCGCACTTTCCGCGCCTGGGTTTCTCTGGACAACGGTACGTATGACAACGCCGAGGCGGTGGCGGAGGATCGGGCGGGCAACGTGATGAGCGATACCATCTCGTTCGAGGTGTCCGGTTCGACCGGCGCCGATACTATCTCGCCGACGCTGGACGTCATCTCGCCGACTGATGGTAGCTGGTACACGGGCACGGTGGTTTTCTCCGGCACGGTCGAGGACGCCGACAGTGGCGTCGCGGTGGTGGAGATCAGCCTGGACGGTGGGTATACGTGGCAACCGGTCACCGTGGACACAGGCTTTGCGCCTGCGCGTTGGAGCCTGACTTGGGAAGCGCCCGATAGTCAGGAGTTTGTCAGCTATCCGACGCAGGTGCGGGCCCGTGACCAGGCCGGTAACTCGACGGTCGTCTCGCTGACCTTTTCGATTGATAACGTGCCCCCCATCGGTCCCCACGTGGAGGAGTTTCTCGCGACGCTGGGTGGCCTCTTTGAGCAGGACGCGCCACCGGGCACGCACTTCGACATGCCGGTGAGCCTCAAGATCACCTGGCGCAAGCCGACGGACGGCAGCGGCGAGGTC
>CAZDYW010000045.1:0-12358 GCA_964509655.1 uncultured Anaerolineales bacterium | reverse complement strand
ATGTTTCGGTGTTTCCTTTCGTGTAGGCGTGTCACACCTGAGTTTGCTGTATATCACGTAGGATTTGTTAGACGCGAATGCGCTGGTAGGATTATACCGTACCTTGTCTTATCAGACAATGAATCTGCCGCGTCGCACATGGAACAAAATTGTAACACAATTGGGATTTGCTTGGAACTCATTATTTGGCAAGATGTGGTATACTTAATATGTATGAGAAAGTATAGAGGTTGTTGATCAATTATGGGGTTTGCTATGATGGCTAAATCCAAGCACATTTTGATCGTGGATGATGAGCCGAAAGTGGCTTTTTTCCTGAGAAGCGCTCTGGAAAGATCCGGGGGTGACTTTCGCGTCAGCACGGCGCGGTCGGGGGAGGAGGCTTTGGAGGTGCTCGATGACTCTGAGGTGGATTTGTTGGTCACCGATCTGCGTATGCCGGGCCTGAGTGGCTTGGAGTTGATCCGTTGGGTGCGTGGGGCCAGTCCCCAGACGCGCACCATTCTGATCACGGCCTATGGTGATAACGAGGTTGAGGCGGAGGCTCGCCGTCTGGAGGCCTACCGGTATATCACCAAGCCCTTCGATATCGGCGATTTCACGGAGGCTGTGAGGGAAGCTTTGCGCGGTGCCGCTGTCAGTCAGCCAGGGTTCACTATTTTGGCCGATGAGGTTTTTGAGGGTATCGCTCAAGAGTTGGAGAGCCTGCGCTATGATATAGGTGCTCGTTGCATCTTCCTGGGTGATATGCAAGGGCAGCGGCTGGCGGAGGTTGGGGATACGCAGGGTTTCGATGTGACCACTTTGCTCGCGCTGCTGGCCGGCGGCTTCGCCACCAGCGGCGAGCTGGCGCGTCGGTTCGGCGACGGCGAGGCGATCAACCTCAATTATCACGAGGGTGACCGGTACGAGATCTACTCTGCCAACGTGGGCGATAATCTCTTTTTGGCCATCATATATGACCGACGTGTTAGAAGCAGCCGCGTTGGGATTGTCTGGCTCTATACACGCCGCGCGATTGAAAGCCTGTTATCCATTGTCTCGACTGCGGAGGCTTCAGGCCCGGCCCAATCGCTGGATGAGGATTTTGGAAGCTCCTTGATGGCGGAGCTGGATACCCTTTTCGCCGAGGAATCTTTCGAGGACGGCTTCGCTTCCTCCGATCTTTATCCTCAGTAGGGGAGGGTGATGCGCTTGCTAATTATGATGGTTAGAATAGCGGCGAGTTGTTCGATTAGTAATAATTCATTGCACGGGGATGCTTCCCTGGTGGGTTTGAATAGCAAAACGAGAGGAGCGACTAAATAGTGCCAGCGCGACGCCTCTTAGTGGTAGATGATGAACCTAACGTTATCCACTCATTGACCAGGATGCTGGAGCTGGAGGGCTTTGAGACACTGGGTGTCACCAGTGGAGCGGATGCCATTGAGCATTACAAGCGTGAGAACTTTGACTTGGTGTTGGTAGATCTCAACATGCCCGATGTAAAGGGTTTGGAAGTGTTGAAGACGGTTAAGGATTATGATCCCGCAGCCAAGGTGATTATCTTCACTGCCTACGGTACGAAGGATAACGTAGTCGAGGCGTTGAGATTAGGTGCGGCTGAGTTTTTGGAGAAGCCGTTGAATATTGAGACCCTGGCGGCTACTGTACGAGAGTTGTTGAATCGTGACCCGGACGGGGCGGTGCAGGGCAATCTGCACACCTTGAGTCTGCCAAGCATCATCCAGATCAACTGTGAGGAGCGCAATGAAGCTCGCTTACACCTCAGACATCAAGGGGAGGAAGCGAGTATCTTTTTCGCTGACGGCAACGTTGTGCACGCCGAGTTGGGCCCATATGTGGGAGAGGAGGCTGTGTATAAGCTTTTACGTTGGGAAACCGGAGATTTTAAACTGGAGAAAGGCGTTTCGCCGCCTGAGCGAACTATAAATGTCGGTTGGACCGGGCTGCTCTTGGAGGGTATGAGGCGTATCGACGAGCAGGACGCTGCGCTTGATACCGCCTCCGCTTCTTCTTGGGGATTTTCTCCTGATGACGGAGTGGAGCTAAGGCAGTCGGAGCAAGGAGATGATCGGCCACATTGTCCCGAATGTGGCGCTTTTGTGGATGGGCAAGGAAGATGTTACAATCCTAGCTGTTCGCGCTTCTCGGGCGCTGTCGTCGATCAGCATGATCTAGAAGATTTCACTTTAGAAGAGGTTACGGAGGTAAATGAAATGGCAAGAATTGATGATCTGAAGAATATTTTGAGAGAGATGTCCAATGAGATACCGGGCTTCATCTCTGCCGATGTCGTAGGCATGGACGGCCTGTCCATCGCTGGCTATTCTTCCAACCCGAATTTTGACGCCGAGGCCGCTTCGGCCCAATTCGCGTTGGTGATGAAGCTGGTGCAGAAGACGGTTGCCCAACTGGGATCTGGCGAGGTGCAGGACAACCTGGTTACCTCAGACAATGCCTACGTTCTCACCCGCTTCTTGGGCGACGGTTCCTATTATCTGGGGGTCGCCGTGGATAAGGACGCGGGGAGTTTGGGCAATATGCGCTTGATGACCCGGAGCTATGCTCCTAAGATTTGGAATACCATTCCAAGGTAGAGACGAGGTAAAAGGCTCACACCACTACGACTGGAGGATACTATGGCTACGATGGAAGAAAAGAAGTTACGACAGCTAAAGCTTTTCAATGACATCATCTATGGCTTCGCCAAGGGCCTATATGACCTGTTTGGCGATACGGCTGTGGCGACGGTTGATACGATCGGCGAGGATATCCTGGAGGATATGGAGCACGAGTTGGGGCTGGAGATCGCGGGTGAGGATCCCAAGGACATCCTGACTGAGATCGAGCGTCTGATAGTCGACGAGTACGGCCTTTGCAAGAGTGTCGAACTCGTGATGGAGGATCGCGAGATTGATCTGATCTGCGAGGGCTGTCTGGTGTGGCGGGCGACAAAAGCCTTGCGGGAAGAAGGAGTGCCTCCATATACCTGCGTGCCGATGATGATGGCCTCAGCAGCGCTGCATAAGCGGCTAGGCGTGAAGGCCAAGTTCGTCGGTATTGAGCAGGATTTGGATAATCGCATCTGCGATATTGATTTCCACTTGATGGAATGACCTTCACCCCCTGGGTCAGATATGGGGCTAGAGGCGGGTTTGTATGAGTCTCTAGCCCTATCTTTGCGGGGGGTATGGTTGTGTGGAAAAGTAGAGCTTTATGAGAGAGCCCATCATCTTCCGGCGTGATGATTGTCTGAGCCACGAGCAGGCGATGTACTGGAAGGACCTGCTCTATCGGACGGTCAAAATCGGGACGGAGATTGAGTTCGCTATGCCCAAGGGGGTGCGGAAAAAAGACTTCCTCCCCCCGCTGATCGATGATCTGCAACCGACGAAGGAACTGACCCATCTGGGACGCTATGGCGTGCTAGACGTGATCAGCGAACACTGTGGGGTGGAGATCCAGGTCATCGGGCGTCAGCCCTATTATCCGGCTCTGATCGAGCAGTATCACGCCATTCTGGATCCGCTGCTAGAACGGAAAGTGCGTGCCCGTCCAACTTGTGGCTTACATTATCACGCCTTGGCTATTGGCTTGAGTGAACCGGTGCCGGAGATCGTCTTGGCTAACGTGTGGAACCTGACCCGCAGGTATGCTCCCAATTTGCGCTTTTTGACCAGTGCCGGCCATAGCCGCGAGGCACTCTGTCGGAGATGTAGCTACACTGATCATCTGGAGATGGTGCGGCACACGCCGGGCAATCGGTCGATGCGGGAGATTCATACTGTCCTCAAGGAAAGTTATCGCGTGCCGGAGCATCAGAACTTTCTCAATCTGGAGCACATTGTTTTCACAGATGACGGGGCGGTGAAGAATTTCCATTTGGAGTTCCGTTTCCCTGACGCTGATCTTTCCCCTACTTCCATCGTGGCCAAGACTTTTCTCTTCTTGGCAATGTTGCTCAAGGCTGTGGAGATGAGCCAGTACGGCGTCATCCACGTGGGGCGCATCCAGGAGTGGCGGCGCAAGAAGGAAATGCTGGATATGTTGAACAACAACGAGGGTAAGCTGGTCACCAGCGATACCTCGGATGTGACTCCGGAAGTTATCGAAGAGCTACGAACAGGTTGTCGTGAGCTTTTGGAGTTGCTCAAGCCACTCTTTGGGCGTTTCGCCCGTGTGGCTTACGAGAGCAGCGAGGAGCACCCGGCCTTTGAGGTGTTGAGCTTTTTGGCCGAGACGCCGCTTTCTCTGCTGCGTGCCAGCGGGCGGGAATGGCCCGAGATCGAACAGATTCTGAGTGAGCGGGCCTCGGTCACCGTTGGGAAGTGGGACAAGAGCGATCAGCGCTTGATTCGGTTCATCGAATTGGCGGAGTTGACGGGCCACACCTCGCCGGAGTCCTGGAAGTGGGAAGCGGCCCGTGAGCTATTCCTCACCCCTCAGGAACTGGAGCGTCGCTTGGAACGCTTGGACCGTTGGCGCGGCTTGAAGTGGGATGGGGATCTGGGAACGATGACTTTTCTGGGATAGGGAGTTTGGCTTCTATATGTGTGGATTGACTGGAGTATTGTTGTACCCTGCTCAACGCTCGGAGGAAACGTGGCGCGAGATCATCAATATCACGACCTCCAATTTGATCTATAACGAGGAGCGAGGGCGAGAAGCATCCGGCATAGCTGTGGTGCAGAAAGATGGACGTCATCAGATTTTCAAGCAACCAGTTTCGGCATCCGCGCTGGTGAAGATGGATGGGTATCAACGTTCGCTTTCCAAAGTTGGAAGTGGGACCGTCTCCATCTTGGGCCACACGCGAATGCCGACCAAGGGCAGTCGTTGGCGCAACGTCAACAACCATCCCGTTCAAACTGATCACGTCATCGGTGTTCATAATGGGATGATCAGAAATGATGATCAAATCTTCGCCCATGAGAAGTTGCCGCGCATGGGAGAGGTGGATAGCGAGGTCATCTTCCGGCTCCTAGAGAGTATCGACCCACAGAGGAGCAATGGGAGATATTTCACAAAAGTGCAGCACAGTGTTAATCTGCTCGAAGGGACTTTTGCAACTCTTTCAGTCGATCTGAGGAGACCCAATGGAATGGTGGTTTTGAAACATCTGCGGCCGTTGTGTTTGCACTATGAAGAGAGATGGCAAGCGCTTTTTTTCTCCTCGCGCTATATTTTCCTGCGCAAGGCATTTGGGCGAAGTGTGATAACCGAGGCGTTGGATAGTGGAAAAGGGTATTACTTCGACGCTGCGCAATTGCCAGATTATGGCAATCGACCGATCTTCACCTTCGACATCGCGGAACAGCATGCTAAGGTGTCGTCATAGGAGGGTATATGCGAGGGAGCCTGGGTATAACGACCAACTTGTCTGAGCAGTTCGAGGCTATTTTGATGAATCTATACAATCAAGCCAAGGCTGAGAGTGTTTTGCTGGCCGATATAAGTGGTCAGTTGATCGATGTCGTGGGACAGATGAATGAAGGGCACCCGGCGACGCTGGCCGCTCTGGCTGCCAGTGATGTGGCGGCTATGTCGGAATTATCCCGCCAGATCGGTGAGAGTAAGCCGCAAGGGGCTTTCCTTCACGAAGGAGACGAGAGGGGTATCTACCTTTCCAAAGTGTCCGATAGTTTCGTTCTGATCGTTATCTTCCGGAGCGAGATACCGCTGGGCCTGGTGCGCCTGTTTGCCAAGCAGGGGGTTCAGCAACTGAAGGGTCTGGTGGATGAGTTCGAGGCATGCGTGAACCAACCAGCCAGGGAGCCGGCTTTCAGTTCGGAAGGTGTGGATACGGTCGACTTTGGCTCTGCTCTGGCTGATGAGTTGGAGAAAGCTTTTGGAGGGTTGTGAGGAGGACTGTAGTTCATCTACGGTCATAATTTTCAACCTGTGTGGTCTGCCTTCCGGGAAGCTGAACTAAGATCGCGCTGGACGAAGCGCAAATACCAGCGTAGTTGTTATATCGGCAATCGCTTCTTAGTTTCCAGGGGTTTCAAATGATTGCACAGGTCGATAATTTTGGAAGAGGTAGGTTCGATGTTCATAAACTGGAAGTTACGTGAGATCAATCTGAAAATTGTTTATTATGGCCCGGCGCTGAGTGGTAAGACCACGAATTTGCAATATGTCTTTGCCAAGACGAATCCCGAAATGCGCGGCGAGCTGATCTCTCTCAAGACTCGTGGAGACCGCACCATTTATTTCGACTTCCTACAGTTGGAGTTGGGTAAAATAGCCGGCTTGAAGCCTCGGTTCAACGTCTATACTGTTCCGGGACAAGTTTATTATGTTGGGAGCCGCAAGCTGGTTTTGCAAGGGGCTGATGGCATTGTCTTCGTCGCCGACTCGCAATCCCATCGCTTGGGAGCTAACATCAAGTCGGTGCGTGACATGGCCGAAAATCTGAAGTCTATGGGGCATAACTTATCGGATATGCCCGTCGTTTTGCAGTGTAATAAGCGCGATTTGTCTAACCTCACGCCGGTATCGAGTATGCAAAAACAGCTTGGCATGAATGGTGCGCCTTGCTTCGAGTCGATAGCGATACAGGGCGTCGGTGTCTTCGACACCTTGAAGGCTATCATCAATCTGGTGATTTCCAAGGCCCAGAAGAAGATTTGACCTAACCACTCAGCCTGCTCTGGTTGGGTTGCAACCTGGTGGGTGGCTGTTGGCCGGTTACTGTTACTTTTAGTTATCTGTGTCCAAGTCGGATGGGCTGGACTGTTGATTTAATCCAACGGGGGTAAGCGTGGGCAATAAGGGGCATCAAACAGAAGCGACAGGAAAAACTTCTCTTGAGGATATTTTGCGCGAAATGAACGAGACGGGAGGTTTTCGAGGAGTTGCGTTGACATCCATCGAGGGCTTGCCTATTACGACCGTTCCCGATGACTGTGATAACGAGGCTTTATCCGCGTTGATTGCCTTTCTTCATAAGACCAGTCGAGATATACGGGCTGAGGTGGATATGGCGGCGGTTGACGAGGTGACCATCCGTGATGATGAGCGCTTTCGATTGGTGAGCCGTCGTTTCACCGCCGGCGGAGAAGAGCTGATCTTGGCTACCCTCGTCCCGGCCGATCATTATTATCGCCGTGCGACTAATCGGGCCATTGGTCGCATCCAGGCATTGTTATCGCCATTCTAGCCGGAATTCCCATCTACTGAATAATTCGGCAGAAACTAGTTTTTCAGAAAGAACAGGTCTCTGATCCAAGCGTCTCCTCAAAGCTCTCCAGAACATCTAGGACTATGCGTGCGCAAGTGGCCCAGGAGAAGCGACGTGCGTTGGCAAATCCACTCTCAATCAATTTCCCTCGCAGCTTCTGATTGAAAGCGACTTTCTGCATAGCCCCGGCGATGGCGGCCGCATTTGTTGGATCCACCAGAAGTGCTGCCTTGCCAGCCACCTCATGTAAGCTGGATGTGTTACTAGTAACGACCGGGCAGCCACATGCCTGGGCCTCAATCACCGGCAGCCCAAATCCCTCATAAAGGGAAGGAAAGAGAAAAGCGGTCGCACCGCTCAGTAAGGTCGCTTTGTCCTCCTCAGCGACGTAGCCGGGGAAGATCACTTGCTCTCCCAGCCCCCATTGATCTACCTGTGCAAAGAGCTCTTCATATAGCCATCCGCGCTTACCCGCCAGAACCAATTGAACGGAGGATGGAGAATGGAGAATGGAGGATTCGGCGAAGGCTGTAATAAGGCGCGAGAGGTTCTTACGCGGCTGGAGTGTGCCCAAGTAGAGGAAGTATTCGTCGCTTGAGATGCCGTAACGTGCCTTGACCGCAGCGATGGCCTTTGCGTTACGCACCGGGGCCAGATTTTCGTCGATCCCGGGATAGGCTACGGTGATCTTTTGGGCTGGTGTGGCGCAGTGGGATATTAAATCGGCCTTTGTAGCCTCAGAATCGACCAGGATGTGCTGGGCCGCATGTGCGTTCCAGCGCGTGGTGAGATTGAGATAGAGTCTTTGGATCGTTGGATGTGCTTGAGGAAAGTGGAGATACCCTAAGTCGTGGACGGTGACCAGACTGTCACGGGGATGAAGAGGAGGCAGTACGTGGGCCGGGACGAAGAGCGCGTCCGGCGGGTGGCGCATCATCTCCCAGGAAAGCCGCAGATGAGTCCACAGGCGGGGGAAGGGGATGGGGCGCAGTTCAGCGGTGGGAAATTCGTTGGTGGGCGGGGGGCTGCGGAAGTAGAGGCGGAAGTGATGAGGACTCTCCAGTGCTAGGAGTTCTTGGATGAGGCGTTGGGAGTAGATCTCTGTGCCGGTCGGTTGCTCCGCTACAGCGCGGCTGGCATCGATGCCGATGAGCATTATTCTCCCTCACCCTAGCCCTCTCACCCGGGGGAGAGGGAACAACCCCGATCAAGCCGGATTGATTGCCTACTTGCTCTGCTCTTCCGTGTAAACTTCTTCTTTCAGCACACCGATGAAGGGAAGGTTCCGGTATTCCTCGGCAAAGTCGAGCCCATATCCCACGACGAACTCATCTGGGACCTCGAAGCCCACGAGATCAACCGGCACGTCGATCAGGCGGCGCGATGGCTTGCTGAGGAGCGTGCAGACGCGCAGGCTGGCTGGGTTGCGCGTCCGTAGGTTGCGCGTGACGTAATCCAAAGTACGGCCAGTGTCGACAATGTCCTCTATGATCAACACGTGGCGACCTTCGATATTGCGCTCCAGATCCAATAGAATGCGTACTACGCCGCTGCTCACCGTCTGCGCACCGTAGGATGAGATGACCATAAAATCCACCTCATGCCTGGTTTCCATATTCCTCGTCAGGTCGGCTAGGAGCATGAAAGCGCCTTTGAGCACACAGATGAGGAGGGGCGGATTTTCGTCAGTGTAAGTATCGTCAATGGCTTGGCTTAATTCCGCTATTCGCGCCTGTAGTTCTCGCTCCGGGATGAGAACCTTGGCGATGTCATCTCTCAATCCCATTTTATCCTCCGCTTTCGTATACTTCTTGTTTCAGTGCGCCGATGTAGGGCAGCGTGCGGAAACGGTCGTCATAGTCCAGGCCATATCCCACTACCCACACGTCGGGTATCTCGAAGCCCAGATAGTCGATGGGCACTTCGATCTGGCGGCGATCCGGTTTGCTGAGGAAAACGGCTGAGCGCAGTGAGGCTGGCTTGCGGGCGTGGAAAGTGCGCAGGAGGTAATCGAGCGTGTAGCCGGTGTCCACGATGTCCTCAATGATGAGCACGTGGTGTCCGGCGACGTTGACGCGCGAATCCATAATCAACCGCACCTCGCCCGTGGTGGAGCCTCGGTTGTAGCTTGAGAGGGCGATGAAGTCCACGTGATGGGGTACCGTCAGTTCGCGGGCCAAATCTGACAGAAAGATGAAGGCTCCCTTGAGCACGCCGACCAGCAGGATCTCCTCAGAAGCATCTGCGTAGTCGGCGGAGATTTGCGCGGCTAGTTCATGCACCCGCGCTGAGATTTTCGCCTCGTCTAGCAGGATGTGATCAATCGCATCAGGAGTTTCAGTCACCTTTTTCTCCTCGGTTGGATCGAGCCCCTGGCACTTCATGACAGCCTCGGCAGCGGGCCTCGTAGACTTCGCTGGCACCCACCATAATTACGGGGTCGTCGTAGGCTGCCGGCTGACCGTCGATCAGTCGCTGTGTGCGGCTGGCCGGTCCGCCGCAGACTACGCAGATGGCCTGGAGCTTAACCACGTGCTCAGCACGGGCCATAATCTCTGGCATTGGGCCGAATGGCTCCCCTCGAAAGTCCATATCCAGGCCGGCGATGATGACACGCATGCCCCGGTCGGCCAGTTCCTCGCACAGGGGAATCACGTCTTCACCAAAGAACTGCGCTTCGTCCAGTGCCACTACTGTGGTGTCCGGCTTGATCATTGATCGCAGTTGTGCAGTGTCCTCCACTGGTGTCGCTTTGACCTGCATACCGTTATGTGAGGTCACCTCTTGCTTGGCGTAGCGCGTATCGATCGTGGGTTTGAAGACCTGCACCTGCTGCTGCGCGATCTGAGCGCGGCGCAGGCGTCTGATCAGTTCCTCCGTTTTGCCGGAGAACATGCTACCGCAGATAACTTCAATCCATCCAGTGCTGGGCCTTTGGTACATGTGGGTTTATGAGGGAAGCGGGATAGGCAAACAAAAGAGGGGCAGATAGGCCATCTGCCCCTTTGTGGACTTAGCGTCGCTGTCGTTACTCCGTGGTCTCGGGTTCTTCGTCTCCTGGTAAAATGAAGCCTTTGGCTCGCAATCGCTTCTTGAGCGTCGCCAGCGATTTGAGACCGAAGCCATGCAGATTCATTAAAGCTTCGTCCCCTTCCTCCAGTTTCTTTAGCGCATCGCCCACCGTCTCGATGCCACCTTCGATGAGGACATTCTTTGCGCGAGTGCGAAGGTCCAATTCATCGATGGGGAGACTTGGAGAGGTGTCTTCTGTCTTCTGGCGTTCTAACTCGGCTATCTTTTTCTCTCGCCGTTCAAGCTTCTTTAGGAAACGCTCTACTTGTCCGCCAGAGTCTAAGATACGCTGTTCGCCGGTGAAGAAGGGATGGCATTGGGAGCAGACATCGGTACGGGTCATCGGCTGGGTTGAGCCCACGGTCCAACTGTTGCCGCAAGCGCATACGACTTGGGCGTCGGGGTAGAATTCGGGATGGATTTCTTCCCTCATGCAACCTCCTGTGCCGGATATACGCTTACTTGTTTTCTACCGCCGCGCAATCGCTCATATGTGACAAAGCCATCGGCTTTAGCGAAGAGGGTATAATCCTTGCCCACCCCCACGTTAAAGCCGGGCTTAATCCGTGTGCCGCGTTGTCGCACAATGATATGTCCTGCGCGTACCTCTTGCCCACCGTATTTCTTGACACCTAAGTACTTGGCGTTACTTTCACGCCCGTTACGAGTGGTGCCGCTTCCTTTCTTATGTGCCATTTTTAACACCTCCTCCTACACCAAAATTGCATCCACCCGCAGACGTGTATAATGCTGCCTATGCCCGCTGCGTCGTCGGTATCGTTTTCTGGGGCGATACTTGAACACGTGGATCTTGGGACCTTTCTCCTGCGCAACCACCGTCGCCAGCACCTTGGCGCCTGCGATAGTGGGCTGCCCAATCTTGACTTCTTCACCGTCAGCGATCAAGAGTACTTCTTCAAGCTCCAATTGCTCGCCCACTTGGGCGGGTAGCTTCTCGACGCGGATGGTATCACCTACACTAGCTTTGTACTGTCTTGCACCTGACTTCATAACTGCATACACGATTACATCCTCCTATAGCACAAATACGGGCCGTGCCTTTGGCCCGGCCTTCACGCAGGATTATACCGAATCTCTATTTTTTGTCAACCAGAAACTAGGTTTATCAAGCGTGGCGACCAAACCAGGTTTATCACTCGCCTAACCTTTTTTCCACACAACGGGCAAAGGCGCTTGACGAAAGCTAGGGTTTACGTTACAATAGCCCGATTGAATTGAAGTCCTATCCGTTTGCTGGATGAGACGGTTTTCTGGAGGAGATGAATGAGTCAGACAAATAGAGTTACATTGAGTGCAAAGAAACGCACTGTGTTGGGTAGCAAAGTGAAGCAGCTACGCAGCGAAGGTTGGATCCCTGGTGTGATGTACGGGCGCGAGTTCGATTCCGTGGTCTTGCAGTTCGATAAACACGAACTTAGAAAGATGTTGTCGCACGTAGGCGGCAGCCAACTCGTCAGCATCGATGTCGAGGGCACGGGAGAGCCAGAGCATGCACTCCTGCGCGAAGTGCAGCGCGATTCCATCAGCGGCGATTTGCTCCACGTGGATTTCTACCGCGTGATGATGTCCGAGTCTATCACGGCTGAGATCCCTTTGGCCGTTATAGGAGAGTCACCAATAGCGGAAAAGAAAGAGGGTATTTTGCTCTATGGCCTTTCTGAGATAGAGGTGGAGTGCTTGCCCGGCGATCTGGTGGATGCGATAGAGGTAGATCTATCGGATCTGACCGAGGTGGGACAATCGATACATGTGAGGGATCTAGCTGTTCCTTCCGGCATCGACGTCCTGACCGACCCCGACGAGATGATCGCCCGCTTGGTACCGCTGGAGGAGATGGAACTAGAGGCTCCGGAACCGGAGGAAGAGTTGTTGATGCCCGAAGACGAAGAAGTCGGCGAGGTCGAAGTAATCACGGAGGCCAAGGAGGAGGAAGAAGAACTGGTCGAGTAGACCGAGTAGGTAGGGAATCCTGAACGGGGACAAGTTTTCTTGTCCCCGTTTTCGATTCCGGTCGAGAGCCTTGAGAGCCCGTTTGACAATTCCAAGAATTTCATCAAGGCCTGACAGGTTTTGCAGTAA
>CAZDYW010000044.1:0-12374 GCA_964509655.1 uncultured Anaerolineales bacterium | reverse complement strand
AGAAGAATCAAATAGCAAGGAGAGATATAATGGCCAAGAAGAACATTCTAATCAAGAGCAAAGAGCGAAGGAACGTTCAAGACATCGCCGCTTTCCTACGGCAACTGGCTGATCGGCTGGAGGATAACGAGGTCGCCCTGCAACATCGCGGCGAGGAAATCAGCCTGGAAGTCCCCGCCCATGTCACCTTCAAACTGAAAGTCAAGGAGAAGATCAAGAAGCGCAAGACGAAGTACAATCTAAAAATGACGCTCAAGTGGAAGGATGGGGATAAACCCAGCGAGTTCGTGAAAGTAACCTAACCAAATTCCTGGTTATGAAAACTCACTACACGAACGCTTAGAGGTTGCGAAAGGAGTCACTGTGAGTGTCATCGTTGTACTCGCAATGCACGGCTCGCCGCCGACGGATTTTCCCAGGCGCGAACTGGGGGAATTCTTCAGCTTGCACATGCAACTGGAGCACGGTGTGGTCGCCGAGGAAAGACGACCTATACTCGGAAGCCGCTACACCGAACTGGAGGAAAAAATGTGCTCCTGGCCGCGAACTGAGCAGAACGACCCATTTTACGCCGCATCCCACAAGATAGCGACCAAACTGAGCCAAGCCACGGGCTACGAAGTCATCGTCGGCTTCAACGAATTCTGCGCTCCCAATCTGTACGACGCTCTGAGCCAGGCTGTCAGGCGCGGTGCAACCGAGATCGTAGTCATCACACCGATGATGACGCCAGGCGGGGAGCACGCCGAGATCGACATACCGGCCGCCATAAGCCGCGCCCAAAAACGTTACCCAGAGGTCGATTTCCGCTACGCCTGGCCGTTCGACACCGACGCGGTGGCGCAGTTTCTCTCCACCCAGGTCGCTCGACACGTTTAAGAGAACAGGAGGAGACTATGTCTCGAGATGTTCATCTCTATTTGTCCATGATACCCGAAGCCTTAATCGCTTCGATGTTGACGCCGGAGGAATTCGGCGTTTACTACGCAGTCGGGGCCTCGAAGAAATCGCGTGGACAGGCCATTTTCTTCGAGATCGATCCCGACTACAGGCACGATCAACTCCGCATCGAGGAGGGCGTTCGACGCTGCGTGCCCCACGAGGACGGCAGCCCGAAGGCGTCCATCTACATCTCGGTCTACCGGGCGCTGGAGCACGTCTCGCTGAACGCTATCCAGGCCCTCTACCTCGCAACGCAGGACGGACGAGTGCTGGAGCTGAAACAAAGTGAGAATCTGCCCCAGGAGACTGATGGGCTGCACCTTTACCAGGAGATCGCGCCGGTCCATCCCCGCGTGGTCAGCTCACTCGGCCCCTCTGAATTCTACGAATTGATCGTCAAAAATCCAACCACACTCCTGTCGCTGCCCGCCATCTGCTTTGTGGAGCTGCGCTTGGGAGAGCTGGCCGATGACCCGGAGCGCGGCGCGGTGCGCGACCTGCCATACTCCAACGTCGGCCATCTGCGCCAGTGCCTAATCGACCTGAAGACCAAGACCGTCAACGCCAAGATGATCAATCGCACACAGCCGGCCACCTTCCCCTACCGCACCATCAAAAGCGGGGTCTTCGCGGGAAATAAAGAACAGTTCATCTATTTCCCCATGCCCTCGCCGGAGGATCTGCGGGCTGAACATTATCGCTGGTGGCGCTCGGCCAACATGTGAGAATGTAAAACGTAATGCGCAAAACGTAATGCGTAAAACGTAGTGCGTGAAATGTAAAGGGAGGAATAATGGGTTTTCAGGTTTGGATTTTTATCGCTTTGTTTGCCGGTGTCGTCTCCGTCGGAGTGGCGGTCTGGTTGTATCAGTGGGTCAAGAGGCAAAACCCCGGTTCGGAGCGTGCGCAAGAGGTCGCATCCTGGATTAGAGAGGGAGCGCAGACTTATCTGAAGCGCCTTTATCTAGCACTTTCACTGGTCGCGATAGCGCTGGGGATCATCATCGCCATCGTCTTCGGTTTCGATATTGAGCACTTGGGCACGGGAGCCGTCACCGTCGCCCCGGCGCGTGGGATCACGATGGCCCTGGCCTTCGTGGCCGGAGCGATCTGCTCCGCCGTCGCGGGCTACATGGGAATGAGCATCGCGGTCGAGGCCAACGTGCGCAGCGCGACGGCGGCCCAAGAAAGCATCAACCGCGCCTTCAAAGTGGCCTTCTACGCCGGTTCGGTGATGGGCCTGGCGATGGTCGGCTTGGCCGTCATCGGCATGAGCGTGATCTACCTGCTCACCCGCGATCCGGAGATCATCCTCGGCTTCAGCTTCGGCGCATCGGCTCTGGCCCTGTTGGCTAAGGCCGGCGGGGGCATCTACACCAAGACCGCCGACATCGCGGCCGATCTGGTGGGCAAGGTCGAGATCGGCATCCCAGAGGACGATCCGCGCAACCCGGCTGTGGTAGCCGATAACGTCGGGGATAACGTCGGCGACGTGGCCGGCATGGGGGCAGATGTCTTCGATAGCTACGTGGCCAGCACCGTGGCCGCTATGCTCCTTGGCACCTCACTTTTCGCGAGCGATCCTTTGCTACAAGTTCGCCACGTCATGTTCCCGCTGATCCTCTGCACACTGGGCATCGTCGCCTCGCTGATCGGCATCCAGTTCGTGCGCGTGGGCAAGGAGGGGAATCCGGGACGGGCGCTCAACAGCGGGACGATCATCACCTGCGCAATCTTCGGCGTGTTGGCGACCGCGCTCATCCTGTTGGGCGGCTATAACATCGGCCTGCTCTGGGCCACACTGGCCGGGCTGATCACCGGCGTAGTGATCGGCTTCACCTCCGACTACTACACCTCGGTGGACTTCAAGCCCGTCTTCGAGACCGCTCGCGTCTCCGGTTCAGGCGCGGCCATCAACATCATCACCGGCTTCAGCTACGGCTTGGTCAGCATCGTGCCCTCGATTCTGGGCATCGTGATGGCGACGTTGCTCTCTTATTACTTGGCGGAGATTTCGGGGATCAGCGGCATCTACGGCGTCGGCATCAGCGCGGTGGGAATGCTCTCCATAAGCGGCATGATCGTCTCCTCCGATGCCTACGGTCCCATCGTGGATAACGCGCGGGGCATCGCCGAGATGGCCGGCATGTCACAGGAGGTCATCGACACAACCGACGTGCTCGACGCGGCGGGCAACACGGCCAAGGCCATCACCAAGGGCTTCGCCATCAGCGCCGCCGCGCTCACCGTGCTGGCCCTCTTCTCCGCCTACGCCGAGGTGGTAGGAGCACGCGGTGTGGAGCTGGTCATCAGTCTGCGGAATCCGGTCGTCGTGGCTGGCGTGCTGCTGGGCGCGGTGACGCCGCCCCTCTTCAGCGCCCTCACCATGCTCTCGGTCACCGAAAACGCCTTCGATATGATCGCAGAGGTGCGCCGTCAGTTCGACGAGCGTCCAGGCATCCTGGCCGGGACGGAGCCGCCCGATTACGCCGCCTGTGTAGGGCTGGCAGCGCACGGGGCTCTGTCGTCGCTGGTAATGCCGGCCTTCTTGGCCGTCGGGTTGCCGTTGCTGGTGGGCTTCATCCTGGGGCCGGAAGCGTTGGGCGGCTTCCTGGGAGGGAGCATCTTCACCGGCGTCATCTTCGCCCTGCTGATGTCGAACGCCGGGGGGCTTTGGGACAACGCCAAGAAGTTCATCGAGTCGGGGGAGTTTGGCGGCCCCGGTTCCGATGCGCATAAGGCTGGCGTAGTCGGCGACACCGTCGGCGATCCCTTCAAGGACACCGCCGGCCCCTCCCTAAACACGCTGATCACGGTGATGTCGCTGGTGGCGTCCCTATTCGCGCCGATCATCGCCGCCTTCCATCTGTTCTAAAATGTAGAATCAAAAGGCCAGGTTTTCGCGCAGCGCGAAAACCTGGCCTCTTTCCTCACCCTAACTCACTCTCACCGGTCAGGATAGAAATCGATCACACCCTCGCCGCCGACGTAAGAGAGCGCCGCCGCACGGCCCTTCGCAGCGTCGGGGACCAGCGTCACGCCCGTGGTATCGGCTACGGCTTGCGTGAGAGTGTCCAGCGACACGACCAGCCCGATCAGCGTGCGCGACTCGTTCATCTGGTAACGCACCGCATCGGGCACCTCCTCCCAGCCACCCTGCGCCGGACTCCACACCAACAGATAAGGCGCATAACCGCCCCCACCGGCGTCGTCACGCACGCCGATGACCGCCTCGTCTCCCAGGTCGGGATTGATACGGGCCGAACCGGCCGGACGTCCCGTCTCAACATTGCCATCCAGGTCGAGTGAGAAGAGCCAATCGGTGTAAACTTCCGGCTGAGCAGGCGCCGGTTCGTGAAGTGCGATCCACAACAGCACCTCGCCCTCGCCCGCCAGGTTAGCAAATTCCGGCGGCACATCAGCGGGGGACTGGAGCGCGACCGACAGATCGGAAGCCACGCTGGCATCTCGAATATCTATGCCGGCGCCGGGCGCTTGGGCCGGAGCGCCTGTCGCGTAAGTGCCTATGTCGCCCTGAGGATCGGCGGGCGCAGGTGTAGGAGGCGCCATCGTTGGCGTAGCGGTGGCAGGTGGTGGCGTGGGGGATGGCAGCAGTGTCGGCGAGGGAGTCATCGTGGGCGCGGGTGTGCAAGCGACGACGCGCACATCGGCCTTGAGCGCTTTGCGCAGCCGACCGCGCTTAGCCTCAACGACATAATCGCCGGGCTCCTCGCCAGCTGTGAAAAGCCCGTTCTCATCAATAGTTCCACCGGTGGCCTGCCACGTAATCTCGACATCCCCATCGACGGTGAAGCGTTGCTGCTCGCCGGTGCACAAGCTGACCTCGGCGGGGCTGATCGTCAGCGCCGACGTGGTATCTTGCCTGGGCTGGGGCTCGAAGACATCGAAAGCTTGCAAAATGGTCAAAGCCGCCACGACAGCAACCGCCACCATCATCAAGATAGTAAACCAAAACAGGAGCACCCGTACTCTGTCACTTAACATATCGCCTCCATACTGCGAATGGAGAATGAAGAATGAAGAATGGAGAACCACCATTCATCATCCGCTATTCATCATTTCCTCTCTCGAAGCGCAGACGTGCTACGCGCTGCGTTTCCGGCCCTACAGTGACCCCTTCCGCGATCCGTCGCCCGCACACCCAGACGACTTGATCACCCGCTACCAGCAGCGGCACGCGATCGCGCCAGGCCTGTGGTATTTTGAGATTGATCATCAAGGCGCTCACCTTGAGGCTATGTCCTTCCATACCGTGGGGCTGGAAGCGCTCTCCGGGGCGGCGCGGTCGGAGCAATAGGGGCTCATTCAGCATCTCCAGGTCAAGGTAAGCGGTCCAGGGATCGGCGTTATCGATAATTTGATCCATGTCCCACTGCTCTAAAATCTCACCCCGCAGCGCCCATTCCGATTCTGGCAGCGGCGTCACGCCGGGTAGTTGCACCGACAGCGGTTCATCTTGCCAGAGCAGCGGCTCATCGGGCGGCGGGCCAGCGGCATCGGCGTCGCCCAGGGTGAGCGTCTCGTAGCCCACGGTGAGCGCCAATCCCATCGGCAACGTAGCTTGATCCCCCGTCTCGCCCCCTAGCGCGATTTCCCGCGCGTTCTCCACGTGAACGAAGGTCACGTCCCGCAGCGTCCGCCGCAGCCGATAGGCCGCCCTTCGCAGCGTGGAGCGTTGGAGGGCCACCGGCAGCTCCCGCCAGGCCGCTTGATCGAAGATGATCACATTTTCTGTCTCTTCGCAAACGATCCTGCCCCAGGCATAATCCCGCACCTGCGTCAACAGATCATAATCAGCGGCGACGACAGAGGCGGTATTGCACAGCCGCTCGCGGACGTTAGGGATGTAGGTCTCCAGCGTGGGCAACAGCTCGTGGCGCAGCCGGTTGCGGAAGTAAGTCGTATCCAGGTTGGAGCGGTCGAAGCGCGGCGCGAGATCGTGGGCGGCGCAATAGTCCTCGATTGCGTCACGCGGGACCTCCAGCAAGGGCCTGATAATGCAGGCGGCAGGAGCTATGTATCCTGCTTCTTGCCCCTTGCCCATTACCTCTCGCTCCGTGAAAGGTTCGAGGAGACGGTAATCGGTGATGGGTGTGAGGGGCAACATGCCCCGCAGCCCGGCCAATCCCGTCCCGCGCAGGAAATGCATCAGCACCGTCTCGGCCTGGTCATCGGCGTTGTGGCCGACGGCGATCTTTTGCATCTCTTGCTCCTGAGCCACCCGCGCCAGGAAGGCATAACGCACGCGCCGCGCGGCCTCCTCGAAGGCCAGATTATGCTCGTCGGCCAGCGCGGGCACATCCCGCTCCTCGACCGTGACCGGCAGGTCCCAAAGTTCCGCCACATCCGCCACAAAAGCGGCGTCGGCGTCGGAGGCTGCTCCGCGCGTTCCGTGGTTCAAATGGGCCACGTGGAGCCGGAGCTTGTACTCCTCGCGCAAGCTCCGCAGGACGTGGAGCAAGCATAGCGAATCCGGCCCGCCGGAAACAGCGACTACTACTCCATCGCCAGGATTGAGCAGATGATGGGCCTCGATGGTATGTCGAACCCGCTCCAGCACTTCAGCCAAAGGCTACATCACCTTATAGACGCCGTCACCAACCCGCGCCCGCGACTGAAGCCGCACGCCGATCTCGTCGCCCGCCCCAGCTACCTCTACGTCCTCGTTATCCAGTTGCATCGAGGCGATCTCTTCCTCGAAGTCGCTAGTGTGCCCCTTGATGTGAACACGGTCCCCAACAGCTAGTTCATCGCTCAACTTGATCCCAGCAACGTTGATGTTGCCGAACCAATGACTAACTTCGCCGATCAGTTCCTCTGACATTTTCCCTCCCTCTCAAGTCTCACATCTCTACGTCTCAAGTTTTACGTTTCACGCCTTTACTACCAGGAGTTTTCCAGTAAGCTTCCATCAGAATTCGGAAGTCTCAAGAGGCCCATTGCACAGCGGATATTGGCGCTGTAGCGAACTAAGCTTCCCTTCGAGATAATCAGCGAGAGACTTCCGAATTCTCAAGTGGAAAACTCCTATATACTACAACCTGATCACCGTGCCGCAGTAAGCACAGTTGATCTCCCGCATACCGCGCACGATCTCGACGTCGAGTGTGGCGCCACAGGCAGGGCACTTCGTCGGCGCGGTGCGGGCGGCTTCCACTGCTTCCTCATCCTTGGGGCGCGTGCGCTCTCTGTCGATCTCGCCAGACTGGATGCGCCCGATCAAGCCGGCCCATTCCTCGTTGTCAGCGCCGCGCAGGCGGAGCAATGCCCCGCTCAAATCGGCCTGCGACGCGAAACGCAGGTCCAGCATTTCCTTGCCCCCAAAGACGCCCTTCTGGCTGGCCTTGACATCCTCGATCTGGCCGACGGGCACCTCGAAGATGAGCTGTTGCACCTCCTCCTTCTCGGTGGCGATGAAGAGCACCTTCTTGGTGGCGATCTTCTCCTTCTGTTCGAAGATCAAGCGCTCGTCGGTGAGGTAGAGAATTCCCTTCGGCCCCTCTTTCTTCCTCCGCTCCAGGTAATCGGCGTTGCAGGCAATCACCGGGTCCTCGGCCGGATAGAGCCGGAAGCTGGCTTCGTCGATCTGCTCCAGCAGCCATTGGATCTGCTCGACCTGACGTTTAGTCTGATTCACATTTTGCTGGAGTGTATCGTACATCGCCCGGATGGCCGAGCGGGCGCCGTCAACCTTATGCTCCAGCGTCTCGACGGCATTTTCGGCCCGGGATATTTGATGACCACGACCACCCAACGCCATGCGCACTGCGCTTTCCGCCTCATCGGCCTCGCGCTCCAGCTCACGCACTCGCCGGCTCACCTCGTCGGAGACACGCTCGAAGGCATCTTCCCATTGTCCGACCAATACCTCGATCTTGTTCTCCAGGAAGCTTCGGAAAGCATAGCCTCGATTACGCAATTCCTCAATCTCGCTCGGGAGCAAAGAGAGTGTGGTGCGCATATCTTCCATCTCATTCTGCACATCGGTCAACAACAATCCTTCGTGCAATTCCCCCAACTGATCTTGAACCTCATCTAGCTTGGCGCGGCTTTCCTCGTCCAACGAACCGCTCGGCACGGTCCGTTTGACGCTCGACCGTTTTTCCACTTGCTCCATTGGGCCTGGACGTCTTCTTGACTTTTGACTGCTCACTGTTATCCCCCTGTCTGATAAGCTTGATAAGCCTCTATCGTCGAGAGCCCATCTTAGAGCGCAGATAGGCCTCCATCAATCCATCCAACTCACCATCAAGTACGGCTTGCGTGTTGCCCACTTCGTGGTTAGTGCGGTGATCTTTGACCATATGATAGGGGTGCAGGACATAGGAGCGGATTTGATTGCCCCAACCGGCATCCACGTGCTCGCCCTTCAGTTCCTCAATTTCCTCGCGCTGTTTCTCCTCCTCCAACTGGATCAGCCGGGCACGCAGAATGCGCATCGCCATCTCCCTGTTCTGAGCCTGCGAGCGTTCGTTCTGGCAAGAGACGGAGATTTCTGTGGGCAAGTGCGTGATGCGCACCGCCGTCTCATTCTTCTGCATATGCTGACCGCCGGCCGAAGAGGCGCGGAAAGTATCAATCTCCAAATCGCTGGGATCGATGGTCACCGAGACATCCTCGGCAATGTCGGGCCAGACCTCGACCAGCGCGAAGGAGGTGTGACGGCGATGGGCAGCGTCGAAGGGGGAGAGGCGCACCATGCGATGCACGCCGCGCTCGGCCCGCAGGTAACCATATGCGTAGGAACCGGATACAGTGACCATAACGCGCTTGATGCCGGCCTCCTCACCGTGGAGCCGATCTACCACCTCGGTTTTGTAGCCATGGGACTCGGCCCAACGCAGGTACATGCGCAACATCATCTCGGTCCAATCCTGGGCATCGGTTCCACCGGCGCCGGCATGGAGGGCCAAAATGGCATCGCCACGATCGTGGCGCCCGGAGAAAATCAACAAGAACTCCAAGCGGTCGATCTCCTGCTCCAGAGCTTCCGTCTCGGCGGCCAGATCATCGCTCAAGCTCTCATCGCCGAGCATGGCAAGTTCAAGTGTATCTACCACACGCTGCTCCAGAGTATTCCAGCGCTCCACCTCCCCCTGCAGATCGGAGAGACGTTGCATCACCTTCTGTGCTTGTTCGGGGACATCCCAAAAATCGGGAGCGCTGGCCTGCTTCTGGAGTTTGGCTACCGTTTGTTCTTTGGCATCCAGGTCAAAGATGCCCCCGAATATTCGCGAGTTTGGACTTTAACACTGTTAGACGATCAATGAGCTCTTCCATAAATTCTCCTCAAGGTGAAAGTTAAAGACGCCTACCCAGCCCTTGCTCCAGCCGAGTTTGTACCCGGCGACTTCCAACGGTTTTTGTGTGTGATGACCGGCAAGACGAGCCGATCGTTGAGGAAATTAGCACTCTGCCGACCTAGCCGAAAAGCCCCTCCACAAAAGCATCTGCGTCGAACGGTGTCATATCTTCCATCCGCTCGCCGGTGCCGACGAAGCGCACGGGCAGGCCCAACTCGCGTGAGATGGCGAAAACCATCCCACCTTTTGCCGTGCTGTCCAACTTAGCCAGCACGACTCCCGTAACCTCCACCGCCTCCTGGAAGTGCTTGGCCTGCGAGAGCGCGTTCTGTCCAGTGGTAGCATCGAGCACAAGAAGTGTCTCATGGGGCGCTCCATCGACATTCTTGGCAGCTACCTTGTGGACTTTTTCCAGCTCTGCCATCAGGTTGTATTGTGTATGCAGCCGACCAGCCGTGTCAACGATTACTATGTCCTTTCCACGCGAGCGGGCGGCTTGGAGCGCATCGAAGACCACTGCTCCGGGATCGCCCCCCTCCGGCCCCTTGACTATGTCCACACCGGCCCGCTTGGCCCAGATGTCCAGTTGCTCCACCGCAGCAGCGCGGTAGGTATCAGCTGCCGCCAACAACACCGTGCGCCCATCTCGCTTCCAGCGATGGGCCAGCTTGGCGATGCTAGTCGTCTTGCCGGAGCCATTCACACCAACGATGAGCACAATGTCTCGCTCTCGGCTATCAGTGCGATCACTCAGATTAAGCGGCGGCGGGTCAGGCAACAGCTTGCGCATTTCCTCCTGCAATGCATCCTGAAGCTCATCGGCTTGCAGGATGGCTTCATCGCGAGCGCGTTGGCGCAACGTATCGACCAGGTAAATCGTCGTCTCGACCCCCACATCGGCCTGGATCAGTATTTCCTCCAGTTTGTCCCACGTCTCGGACGTCACCTCGCTAGCGCCAAAAAGCCCAGCGACACGACTGAAAACCGCGTTTCGCGTGCGCGTCAAGCTATCTTTGATCGATTTAGCAAATCCAATGGTCATCAAAAACCCCACTCAATAACTCTAAAGAGGCATAATTTCTCAAACTGAATCAAAGCTACGAAGCTCCCCCTTTTGCTTAGGATTATACCGCAAAGCATGCGGTTGAGCAAAACCTCACCTCGACCAGCCAACAAATCCAATCACACAAGTTGTTGACAGAGTAAATGATGTGTTATAATAAGGCAAGCTAAGAGTACCGACCTTAGACGGCCCATCCCGGCCGGCAAAAGATGACTGTAGCGACAACCGATTTAAAGAGAGGAATTTTCTGATGCATTCATTATCCATCGTGTTACCCGCCTACAACGAGGAGAGCAACGTCGAAAAGGCCGTGAAACACGTCTCCAACGTGGCGCGGCAGCTAGAACTGGATCACGAGATCATCCTGGTCAACGACGGCAGCACCGACCGCACCGGCGAGATCGGCCGCGAGATGGAGGAGCGCATTCCCCACTTCCGCCTGGTCGAGCATTACCCCAACCGGGGCTACGGCGGCGCACTGAAGGCCGGCTTCGAGGCCGCCACCAAGGATTTGATCGCCTTCTACCCCGCCGATGCGCAGTTCGACTTCGCCGAGATCGAAAAGCTGCTACAGACACTTGAGGAGGAAAATGCCGACATCGTCTGTGGCTACCGCATCGACCGGCAGGATAGCCCGATCCGCAAACTCAACGCCTGGGGCTGGAACATGGTAGTGCGGATGTTCTTCGGCTATCTGTGCCGCGACATCGACTGCGGCTTCAAGCTCTTCCGGCGCGAGGTGTTGGACCACGTGAACATCATCTCCGATGGAGCGATGATCGACACCGAGTTCTTGGCGGGCGCGAAACTGCGCGGCTTCAAGATCGCCGAGACCCCCTTGACCCACCTGCCACGCGAGGCGGGGGCCTCCACCGGCGCCAACCTCGATGTGATCATCAAGGCCTTCCGCGACCTGGTGCGCTTCCGCCGCCGGCTGAGCCGGGAGCTACGGGAGGAAAAGGAATGAACTTGCGATGCAGTGTTTGTGAGAGCACTTGGCCCCTCGATCCCACGCGCTGGCGCTGCGACTGCGGCGGTGTACTGGAGATCGTCGCCGGCCCCACCTTCGATCCCGCCCGCGTGGACGAGAGCGAGCACAGCCTTTGGCGCTACAAAGCCGCGTTGCCCTTGCCGGAAGATCCGTCGCCGGTGACGCTGGGCGAAGGCTGGACGCCGCTGGTAGCAGTGGAATGGAACGACCGCCTGGTCTACTTCAAGGCCGAGATGCTCAACCCGACCGGCTCCTTCAAGGATCGCGGCGCCGCGACGCTCGTCACGGCGCTGAAGGGAAGCGAGGTCCAGAATCTGGTCGAGGACTCCTCTGGGAACGCCGGAGCGGCCCTTTCGGCCTACGCCGCCCGCGCGGGGCTCCAGGCCACCGTCTACGTGCCAGCCCACGCCTCGCCCGTCAAGCAAGCGCAAATCGCGGTCTACGGCGCGGAGGTGATGGCGGTACCCGGCCCACGCAGCGAGGCCGCCCGCGCCGTGCTCAAGGCAGCTCAAGAAGGCGCGACCTACGCCAGCCACGTCTACAGCCCCTTCTATCCGCAGGGAATGAAAACCATCGCCTTCGAGCTTTGGGAACAACTGGACAAGCAAGCGCCGGGAAGCGTCATCGTGCCGGTGGGCCACGGCGGGCTGCTCCTCGGCTTGCACCTGGGCTTCGAGGAACTGCTCGCGGCAGAGATGATCGAGCGCCGCCCCCATCTCATCGGCGTGCAAGCCGAGGCTTGCGCCCCGCTGGCTCATGCGTGGGAGCGTGGCGCCGACGAAGTACAACCCGTCGTGGAGGGTGACACCATCGCGGAGGGTGTGCGCATCGCCGCGCCTCCTTGGGGAAAAGCCATCCTGCACGCCGTGCGCCAAAGCGAGGGTGCGATAATGGCCCTGTCGGACGAGGAAACTTTGAGAGCGCAGGAGAAGTTGGCACAGCGCGGCCTCTACGTCGAGCCGACCTCGGCGCTGGTCGCGGCGGCCATGGATCACGCGGAGCGCCTAGTCCATCATCCAGGGGAAAGAACTGTGGCGGTGCTCACCGGCAGCGG
>CAZDYW010000043.1:0-12590 GCA_964509655.1 uncultured Anaerolineales bacterium | reverse complement strand
AATCGCCACAAGCCCTGTAGCGGAATCGCCACACACTATTCAACCGCGCGGCTCGCCAGCGCGATAGCGCCAAGCACACCGGCCCGCTTGCCCAGCGCCGGTGGCACGATATATTGATCGATCCGCTCCAAAATCGCCCCTGCTTGCACATAGCCATTCAATAGCTCCTGAACCCGTGAGCGGATCAGGGGAAAAAGATATGAGCGTTCCATCACGCCGCCGCCCATCACAATGCGCCGAGGCGAAAGCGTGCAGATGATGGTCATTAAACCGAGCGCCAAGTAGTGCGCCTCCAATTCCCAGGCGGGGTGATCATCGGGAAGCTCCTCACCCCGCCGCCCCCAACGCGCCTCAATCGCCGGGCCGGAAGCCAGCCCCTCCAGACAATCCCCGTGGTAGGGGCATATGCCCTCGAAGGGGTCATTCTCTGTGTCGTGCGGAACCAAAAAGTGTCCCATCTCCGGATGCATCAACCCGTGCAGGAGACGCCCTTCGATCATCCCTCCTCCGCCTATGCCAGTCCCAATGGTCAGGTAAACGAAGGTATCAATGTCCTGAGCCGCGCCCCAGCGATGCTCGCCCAATGCGGCACCGTTCACATCGGTGTCGAAGCCGACCGGCACCTCCAGCGCCCGCGCCACGCTGCCCGCGAAATCCGTGTCCGACCAACTCGGCTTGGGAGTTGACGTAACATAGCCGAAAGTGGACGAAGCCGGATCAGGATCGACAGGCCCGAACGAGGCGATGCCGACCGCCTCCGGCCTATCCTCGTCATCCTGATCCCGGAAGAAAGCAATGGCCCGACCTATCGTCTCCTCCGGTGTGGTGGTCGGAAAACGCGTCTCCGCCCGTAGATCATCAGGCCCTGTCCCGACAGCGCAAACGAACTTAGTGCCGCCGGCCTCAATACCTCCAAAAACCGACATAAAAACCTCCTGATTGGATTGTAGATTGTGGATTGTGGATTGCAGATTGCAGCGAAGTATTTACTCAGGCGCGAATCATCACGCCAACATTTCCATGCGTTGCAGCTCTGTGAGGAGTGATTTGGGCGTGAGCGCCGTCTTGCGCATAAACCCTTGCGTCTGATCGTCAAGAAACTGCTGCTCTTCCAAGCTGACGTCGATAGCGGTGAGCACGATGATGGGAATATCGGACGTCCCTCCCTCAGACCGCAATCGGCTCAGCACCTCGAAGCCACTCATCCCCGGCATTATCAAATCGAGCAGGATGACATCGGGGGGTTCGCTTTCCGTCAAAGCGAGTCCTTCCCTCCCATTGTAGGCAGGGACTAGAGTGAAAGTTTCGCCCGGCAGCATCTCTTGCAAAAGGGGGACCAGCTCGAGGTCGTCATCTATAACCAAAATCTTGAATTTTTGGGACTTGGGCATTGAGGCCCTAACTCGATTGAGCAGTTGATGTAAATCGCCCCGGCGCACAGGCTTGACCAGATAATCCACCGCTCCCAAGCTGAGCGCCAGCCCACTATCCTCCAAGGCCGAGACAACCAGGACTGGGATACCTCTCGTCTCGGGATCGGATTTTAGAACTTGAAGCACTTGCCAGCCATCCTGTTCAGGCAGCATAATATCAAGCGTGATCAAGTTTGGCTTCACTTCACGGGCCCGCTCCAGGACCCCCTTGCCGCTATAGTGCTGAATGGGAGTGTATCCCTCCTGATGCAGATAGAAGGAGAGTAGGTTACTGAATTGGCGATTATCCTCCACCACCAAAACCGTCTTGCTCCCACTTGGCGGAAGCTTGGGGATTCCCGCTTGCAACGCCGGCCCGGCGATGGGGAGCAGGAAGGAAAATGTCGCGCCGTGACCATATTCACTCTCCACCCAGATGCGCCCCCCGTGCATCTCGACCAGCCGCGAACTGATCGCCAATCCCAGACCCGTGCCCGAAATCTGATCGATCTCTGAATCGTCCACCTGACGGAACTCCTCGAAGATGATCTCTTGATCCTCTGCCTTGATGCCGCTGCCGGTGTCAGTCACGGAGAAAAGCATCGTGGCCGAGTCGCTCATGCAGCAAGAGAGCGTGATCTCCCCGCCGGATGGAGTGAACTTATTGGCGTTGCTAAGCAGGTTGAGCAGGACTTGTTTAACTCGGATACGGTCAGCGTTCAAGACGGGCAGATCATCGGCTATTTCCAGATGCAGCACTTGCGACTTCTCTTCGATCAAGGGAGCGACAGTCCCCTTCACCTCCAACAGTAGCTTCGTCACATCGAAGGAGACCAAATCAAGATCCATGCGCCCAGCCTCAATCTTGGAGAGATCGAGAATATCGTTGATCAGAGTCAAGAGGTGTCTCCCGCTGGAGTGGATGATGTCTACAAGCTCCTCTTGCTCCTCGGAAATCTCACCGACCAGGCCATCTATCAGCACCTCGGAGAAACCCAGGATGGAACTCAGCGGCGTGCGAAGCTCGTGGCTCATGCTGGCCAGGAACTGGCTCTTGAGTTGATCCAGTTCCTGCAAACGCGCGTTCGCCTCCTCCAATGCCTTGGCCCTTTGCTGTAGCTCGCCCCGCGCCGCCTCTACCTCCTCGAAAAGATGTGCGTTTTCGATAGCGATGGCGATCTGAGTGCTGAGCGTCTCCATTGCTGAAACGTCCAATTGATCGAAGGCGTCAAACTTGTCACTCTGCATATCTAGCACGCCGATGATCTCCGAACCGCTGCGAATCGGCACGCTCAGTTCCGAATTGGTCCTCTCTTCCCACTTGCGAAAGTAATAGGGATCAGTGCCCACATTGCCGCTGATCTGCGTCTCGCCGGTCGCCGCGGCGTACCCCGTCATCCCCTCACCGATGCTGACATGCAGATCTGAGGGGAAGATATCGGCATAATCGCCAGCGATTGACTGCAAGGCCAACACTTGCCGCTCCTTGTCGACCAGCAGCAACATCACGCTGGGATAATCGAAGGCTTCATGCACTGCGTTGACGATAGCATTAAGGAGATCGCCCAGGGCTAGCTCACTGCTAACGCGGCGTCCCACATTATAGATCAACGCGGATTGAGCGCCTCGCCGCTGCGTCTCGCGGAATAAAAAGGCGTTCTGGTGAGCAATCGCGATCTGATCGGCGATTACCTCCAGGGCTACTTGATCGCTCTCATCGAAGGCGTGAGTCACATCATCCTCCACTTCCAGGACACCAATCACGCCCTCGCCCGTCTGGATCGGGACGGAGAGTGAGGATGGAGAGAGCCAATTTCCCACTCGGTAAGGGGTGGGATCTGTGGATGCGTCGTCGACACGCACCGTCTGGCCGGTCTGAGCCGCCAGTCCGATCGCGCCCTTGCCCACCGGCTGCCGGTATCCCTGGGGGATAAATTCCTGGAAGCTATCGGTGACAGAGGCTGCATAAAGTTGCTCTTTCTCTTGGTCCATCAAGAAGACACCTGCACGTCGGAAGCTGAACCGCTTGGAGATGAGCTGTACCGTCTCGTCCAATAATTGCTTTCGATCCAAGATAGCAGCCGCGTTCCGCGCCACCTCAGAAGCGGCGGCCAGGTGGCTCGCCCGCCGCTGCGTCTCCTCGAAGAGTCGGACATTCTCCACCGCGACGCCGATCTGTTGCCCGATGGCGTCCATAAGCGCGCGATCATTTTCGTCGATGTAGCGCGGGGCAGTGTCGAATACACACAACACACCCAACACCTGCCCCTTATGCACGATAGGGGTGCCAGCGTATGACTGGATTCCCATCTCCAACAACCAGCTTGTCTCCGCATCTGGCGACGACGTTGAGCGGAGGTCTCGAACGCTAAGCGGTTCACCCCTCCGATAGACCAAATCGCACAGCGTGCCCTCCATACCACAACGCCAACGCTCAATCAGAGCCTGTGATAAGCCCTCCTGGCCGATAAGCCTCAGCGTGCTGCGATCCTGATCCGCCAGGGCGACCAGCCCTCCCGATAGGTTCAACACATCCAGTGTGCGGGTGAGCGCCTCATCCAGCAACTCCCGCAATTTCAGCGTGCCGGACATGGCCTGGGCGACAGCGTTGCGGGCGACCAATTCCTGATTCTGGCGTTGTAGCGCCTTCTGGGACTGCATTCGTTCGATGACACGGCCCAGGATATGAGAGGCACTTCTGAGAAAACTGATCTCATCATCCGCCCAAGTTCTGTAATCGTCCATCTCGTCGAAGCCGAAGAAGCCATAGAGATCACCCTGGCTGAAGATAGGGATGACCAAAACGGACAGGATACCCTGTGCTTCCAATAAATTTCGCTCCGAATCGGGTAGCTGTGCTACATCCGCCACGGCGATAACATCGTTTTTGTAAAGCTTATCCATCCACCAAGGTAAAGTAGCCGCTTCCAGATTCTGCAAGTTGTGGATTTGGGGCGTGGTTCCCGCGCTCACCCATTCGTGGGTGTTACTAATTTCTATACCGCCATCGTGTAGCTTGAAGAGATAAGCACGGTTGGCCTCCAGCACAGAACCGGTGTCGCGTAACATCTCGTCGATGGCCTGATCCAGATTCTTGGGATCGACGAAGCGGCCTGATACTTGGCTCAGAACGCGCTCCATCTCCAAGCGTTTGGCACGCTCTATTTCTGCACGCTTGCGCACTGTAACATCGCGCACGACTCCGATCACACCGCCGAATTCCTTCGCGGTACCCTTGAGCATCGATAGCTTAGTGCTGAACCATCTCTCCTCCCCCTTGACATCCAAGATATAATCGAACTCCTGTACCGCACCGGTGGCTTTGACCTTCTCAATGCCATCCCCCAATAGCTCAGCTACCTCAGTTGGCAATACATCCCCAAATTTACGGCCCAAAAAATCCGTCGGGGGAAGTTTGAGGGCCTCATGTTGTGGTGGCTGATAGTAATGACTGAAGACCCCTTCCTCATCCAGCACGAAGACCAGGTCGTCCATCGAGGTGATGATCGAATGTAGCTTCTCCTCGCTTTTCCGCAGCGCCTCTTCCATCTGCCGACTTCGGGTGATGTCCCGTATGATGATCAGCCGACCAACGCGAAGCCCACCCGGTTTCATGAAAGGAGAAATGCGCAAATCGTAGCGCCTCTCGCCCAACACGATCACCCTTTCCAGCTCCGCGCTGTCTAGACAGCGCGCAATGGGAGAGAGCGGCCCGGAGAGCACCTCGGCCGCTTTCTGCCCGACAGCGTCAGACGAGCGCGGGCCGATGAGACGCTCCGCAGCTGGGTTGAAATCCAAGATGCGATCCTGTTCGTCTAAAACGATCAGGCTATCGCTCATATTGGCGACCACGGCATCATACGCCACGGGCACTATGTCCAGCAACTGGAAGCGAAAGATAGCCCAGGCTACCGCTAAACTGGTTAAAGTGAAAGCGAGGGGGGTCAGATCCAGATTTGGAAAGGGGTTCAGGCCGGAGAGATAGAGCATGTTCCCTACCCAGGGAACTATTGCGCCTATCAGCAGGGCGATCACTTGTCGGCGATAAAGATGCCGGGAGCGCAAGACGGCCCGGATGAGGAGGAGAGAGCCCGCTAATAACAACAGGTAAGAGTAAGCGATATGAAGCCAAAAAGCGGAGCCATACACGTATGCCATCGGAAGCGCTCGGTCCCTGGCGATCAAGCTGACTCTACGCCAGAGCAGACTATGCTGACCGTTGGTCCAGACAAGCAGCAAGACGATGATGGGCTCGATAGCCAGTAGAGCCAGATTTCGCCTCGTCACTTTTTCTTCCCACCCGATGTATTGGAGCACGAAGATCAGCCACGCGCCCGGAACGAGGAGGATGCCCCAATACTGCATTTTCGCCCAGAAGAGCTTGGCCGCCAGCGTTACGACGCTCATCTCCAGAGCATAGGCCAAGGACCATCCGGACACAGCCAGCGTGAGGATCACGAAGGGAACAGTCCCCGAGACCTCTCTACGCCGCCAACTATAAAGCGCCAGCGCAGCTAGTACCACTGCGGCTGTGAGCAAAAGGTAGCTATAGGGTGAAGAGTAAAACCGCATATGCTCTCTCCGCTGAGCCCACAGAGGATCTCTGGTGTTTTGTGCAACACCACGCCGTCTATTACGTTTCCAACAACCCGTGGTCCATCGCGTAGCGCACCAGATCCACCCGCCCACTAGCGTCAAGCTTGCCCATGATATTGGCCCGGTGGGTCTCCACAGTGCGCACGCTGATGTGCAGAAGCTTGGCCGCTTGACGGTTAGTGTGGCCCAGAGCGATAAGGCGCAAGACCTCCGTCTCGCGCGCGGTCAACGGCTCAACCAGATCATCCTCCAAATCATCGGCCTGAGACTGGGATTGTCCCGTAAGTAAAGCGCGGGTCATAGCCGGATGAACATACATATCACCACGCTGGACTGCGTGAATGGCATTTATAAGTTCGGATTTGATGGCCCGCTTGGTCACGTAGCCCAAGGCTCCGGCTCGGATGGCTTCTTGGAGCAACTCCCTATTCTCGTGGACGGTGAGAATGAGGACACGAGTATCAGGCAAAGATTCCTGAATCTGCTGAGTAACTTCCACGCCATCCATGCCCGGCATACTGATGTCGAGCAAAACAACATCTGGCCGCAATTCAGCAGCCCGAAGCAAAGTCTCTCGTCCATCGGTCGCCTCGCCCACCACCTGCACATCAGGCTCGGGATTGAGCAGGGCGCGTAGACCGGCCCGCATCACACCGTGATCATCGGCGATTAGAATACGGATCCGGCTGTCGTCCTCACTCTGCTTTTGCTTGGACATACGGCACCTCCGCAACTATGGTTGTTCCCTTCCCAATTTCACTCTCAATAGTCAAGGAACCCCCTACCATCTCAGTTCGCTCCTGCATACCAAGCAGTCCTAAACGGGTGCCTTCCTGTGATACCATATCCGGGTCAAAGCCATCACCGTTGTCCTCGACTATGGCTACAACTTGATCGCCGCGCCGTTCCAAGAGCACGTCAATCCGGGTAGCCTGGGAATGGCGCGTGTTAGTCAGAGCCTCTTGCACAATACGATAAAGGGAGGTTTCAATCGCCGCCGACAGACGCTCTTTTCCAAGGCCTACTACCTCGAACCGCGCAGTCACACCGGATTGCTCATCGATGACCTCGACATAATGTTCCAACGCTGGCACCAGTCCCAGGTGATCCAGCGTGGCGGGTCGCAGGTCCATCGCCAGTCGATGCAGATCGTCCAGTGTTCTGTCTATCAGCCCCTCCAATTGATTGATGCGCGTGATAACCGCCACCGGATTGTCCACCTCTCCTTCCATCAAGGTCAAGCTCAGCAGTAAGGAGGAAAGCGTCTGACCGATTTCGTCATGTAGCTCCCGCGCTACCCGTCTGCGCTCGGCCTCCTGCACATCCACCAGGCGATGGGAAAGAGCGCGCAGTTGCTCGCTGTTGGTGCGCACTTGCTCGAAGAGCCGAGCATTCTCAATAGCCGTAGTCGCCGGTTCCGCCAGCAAGCTCAGCAGACGCAAATCCTCCTCATCGAAAGCCCCGCTTCTCTTATTGACCGCTTCCAAAGCACCGATGACGCGCCCCCTGCTGCGCAAGGGCACACACAAGAGGGAACGGGTGATAAAATCTCCTTCCTCATCAAAGCCAGAAAACCAACGAGGATCCTGTGATACATCTGGCACTAACACTGGCTCGCCGCGCTGAACCACCCATCCCACGATGCCCTGATCCACTGACAAACGCTGTCCTTGTACAGCATCCGCGCCTGCACCGGAAGCTGCTGCAAACCACAAATCGCCCTTTCCCTCATCACAGAGTAGCACCGAGGTCGCTTCGGTGTCCAACAGATGGATGCTGTATTCGGCGATGAGAGTCAAAGTCTCCTGCAAATCCAGGGTGGAGTTGATGGTTTGGGCAATCTCATTCAGGGCGGTCAGTTCCCGGTTGTGGCGCTGAATTTTTTCCTTCGCACGCTTGCGCTCAATGGCATAGCGGATAGCCCGTGCCAACAAGTCCGCGTTTACCTGTCCTTTGATCAGATAATCCTGCGCCCCGGATCGCACGGCATCAACGGCCACGTCCTCATCGGACAATCCACTCAACACAATTATGGGTAACTCTGAGGCTCGATCCTGCAGACGCTCGAATGTCTCCAGCCCTCGGCTATCAGGCAGGCCAAGATCCAATAGTACCACGTCAAATTTCTCGGAGGACAACCGCTGCAAGCCCTCCGACAATCGGGCAGCGCGAACCAGATCGAAAAATGGAACGCTCGCGTAATCCAACATCTCTCGGATGACATCGACGTAGTAAGTGTCATCCTCGATTAACAGCACTTTGATTCTATCACTCATCAAGTACCTCTCCCATTGGGATTGTAGCTATAGACTTTCCAGCGCCGCCCGCGCTTTCTCCAGTTCCCCTTCCACATCCAGCTCCTCGAAGATGTGGACCGCTTCCTGCAATTGCTTCTCTCCTCCCAAATTCATCGCCGCCAGTGTGATCCCCAGCTCGTAGTTGCTCTTCCCTAGTTCCAGTTTGTTGCCCGCTGCACTCAAGATTTCGACGCTGCTTTGCAGATGCTCCCTGGCCTCTTCGAGGCGACCTTCGGCACGGTCTATCTGGCCCAGCACGCGGTAGGCGATTCCCTCATATTCACGGTTGCCGATCTCCTGCGCCAACTCAAGGGAGCGTTGGCAGTATTCCAGAGCCTCCGCCGTGTCGCCCAGCGCCAATTCGACATCTGCGAGCAGCTTGTAGTCGCTGCACAGTGCCCTCTTGTCACCGATTCCCTTGAATAACTCGACGGCTTCCTGGAGATATTGAAGGGCTTGCCGGTGATTTCCCAAGCTATGATGAATTTCCCCCAAGTTGCCGTAAACATCAGCGATCCCCTTCAGATCGCCTATCTCTCTCCTGATCTCCAGGCTCTTCTCGTAATACTCCAAAGCGCGCGGGTAATCGCCCTGAGTGTAGCTAATCACTCCCAGGTTATTGTAGCACATCGCCGTCCCATAGGCATGACCGATCTTCTGGCTGATCTCCAGGCTCCTGCGGATTTGCCGAGCCGCCGCGTCATAGTCGCTCTGGCTCCAGTAGACCGCCGCCAGGTTGTTGTAAGACCGGCTCGCGCCATGAAGGTCCCCGATGCTCTCTCGCCTATCTATACATTCTTGAAAATGATCAATCGCCTGTACGTAATCCCCCATGCCCCAATAAACAGTGCCCAGGGTATGTTGCAATTCGGCTTCCACCTGACTAGTCTTCTCAACGTCGTCCAACTCACCAGTCAAGCTTTCGATGACACCTAGACCTTCGGCGCATAGTCGCAGCGCCTCCTTATAGTCCCCACGCTGCTTCGCGATCCATCCCATGTCGTTGTAGATGCGGGCCATTTCTGGCGTTCGCTCCTCGCGACCGAGGGCGCTTCTGGTCAGTTCGAGGTAGCGCATCGCTTTGTCGTACCGGCCCTGTAACTCCCAGGTCTTGGCGATCTTGCGCCGCGTCTCGGCGATCTGGGCCGCCTCCGGATGACAGTCGAGCGCTTGCCGGTAGTTATCCACCGCCCGATCATACTCTCCTATCAGTCGATAAACATCTCCCAGGGAGGCGTGGACGTGATAGAAAGGGTGGGCGGGGCGGGCGCGTAGGGGCGGGACCCCGTGCCCGCCCGTTTCCTCTATGTCCAGATCAAGGGACAGGGCGCGTTCGTAGTAGGCGATGGCCGCCTGGTTGGCGTAGCGCTCCTTGGCCCTATCCCCGGCCTTGAGCAGATATTGCCAGCTTTTACGTTCATCGCCGCTCTGATAGTAATGATGGGCCAGGAGATCATAGACTTCCTCCAGGCTACTGGCGTGATTAGCCTCCAGATACTCCCCCATGCGGTGATGCAGTTCCCGCCGGTGAGCGTACAGCAAGCTCTCGTAGGCCACTTCCTGAGTGGTGACGTGTCGGAAGATGTATTCCCACTCCGGCGCCGGTCTATCCAAGGGGGTCAGATCCAGCTTGTTCAACCGTTCCAGGTTGAGGCTCAGTTTTTCCGGCGTGACCTCCACCGGATAGATCCCCGCCAGCGAGCGATACTTGAAGGTTCTTCCGATAACTGAGGCCACTTTCACCGTCAGCTTACTGCTCTCATCCAGACGGTCGATGCGGCTCATCACCAGCGTCTGGATGGTATCCGGTATCTCCACCTGCGCCAGGTCTGCCACCAACTCGTATCCCTCGCCATCCCTCGGCACCAGGTATCCCCGGTCGACCAGCGAGTTGACCACCTCCTCGGCGAAGAAGGGATTGACCCGCGCCTCGCCGCGTAGAATTCGATCCTGTAACGGCGCCGGAACCTCCTCAATTCCCAGTTTGAACTGCACCAACTTCAGGGCATCTTCCGCCGGCAGATCGGTGAGTTCGATGCGATTAAGGTGATCGTACCGCTCCCACTCGGTCAGCTCGATGGTGGGCCGTCGGAGCGCTATCAGCAGGATGGGGTAACCGACCACGTTACGGGCCACGTAATTCAGCATCTCCAGGGAGATGGCGTCGATCCAATGCACATCCTCGAAGATAATCAGGAGAAGGGGCACCTGTCGGGCCTGATGGCGCAACAGGTTCAAGGTGATGTCGAAAGTGCGCTGCTTCCGCAACTGCGCATCCAGGGCGGCGGTCAGCTCATTATCCGGGGCAGGCAATCCCAGGAGCTGTCCCATCAGCGGCGCCCAGCCCGCGAGCGCCGGATCGACCTCCCTCATCCGCTGTTCAATGATGCGCATCCTTTGCTGGGGGGTCTCTCCTTCCTGCTCGCTCAGGCCGAAAAAATCGTTCAAGAGCTCAATCCAGGGCAAATAGGGCGACTGGGAGCCGTAGGAGAGGCAATTGCCGCCTAGCACTCGCGTTCCCTTGACCTTCTCACGGGCCAGAGCGACCACGTCCTCCAGGAAACGGCTCTTTCCCACACCGGCCTCGCCGCTGATGATCAGTAATTGTCCCTGCCCAGCCGAGGCCCGTCCTACGATCCCCTCTATCTGTGCCAATTCCCGCTCGCGCCCAACCAAGGGGGTCTCTCGACGCCAGCCACCCTCCCACATCTTCGCCCCCTCCCGCGTCCCCAATGGCTTGCAGATCGGGATGGGCTCCCGCTTCCCCTTCACCTGAATCGGGGACAATTCCTCATAGGCAAAAGTCTCCTCCACCTGGAGCGCCGTCTGCCGGTCGATCAGAATCTCTCCTTCTCCGGCTGCCTGCATCAGCCGTGCCGAGAGATTGACCACATCCCCCATCACGGTATACTCCCGCCGCCGCTCCGAGCCGACGTTGCCCGCGAAGACGTAGCCGGAGGCCACACCGATGCGCTGATCGACGATAAAGGGCAGCTCGTCCGATTCTATCGCCCGGCGCTGCATGGCCAGGGCGCATCCCACCGCCCGCTCCTCATTGTCCTCGTGTGCCACCGGCGCTCCGAAGATGATGTGCAAGAGACTGCCCTTGTCGCCGGTGATGACGCGGTTCAAGCGCCCGCCGTGGCGATGGACGATCCTCTGCATGGCGCTGAAATAGCGCTGCAGCTTCTCCCCCACCTTCGGATCATTGTCGTAATCCAGCCCCAAAAAGTTGACGAACAGGCTGACTACCCAGCGATGTCCCCCCACAAATTGGCGCTGGCCTTCCACAATCTGCTCATGCACCGTGGAAGGGAGGTAAGGGACCAGTTGAGTGATTATCTGTTCTGTATGCTCTTCCAGATGTGGGACATGAGGCGTAAAACGTGAAACGTAAGACGTAAAACGTGAGACGAGATCTTCCGCTTCTTCTGTCGAGCCTTTCACCAACAGGAAGCCATCGCGTTCCTCGCCCACGATGATGCTCAATTCATTCCAACTCCTTATATCCTCCGGCAGACATTCGCCGTCCACCACTACTTCGCCAGCCTGTGCGTGATGCTCCGCCTCCGCCATGCGGTCGAGGGGCCGGCCGGCCAGGACATACTCCAAGCCCTCCTGTGAATCGCCCACGCTGAGGGAGATTACCGTCCCCGCGCTGACGCCGATCTTCATTTGCAACTCAAAAACTCCGCCCCTCGTCTCCACAGCCTGAAACACGGCCATTTTCTCCTGCATCGCCAAGGCGCATTCACTGGCTTGCAGAATCGCCGCCCGTAAATTCTCACCTTCTGTCTCGTCGCCCCGGAGACTCGGAAATGCGCATGTTATAGCATCGCCGCCGAACTTGATCACTTGTCCACCATATTCTCGCACCAGATCGATCATAGTGGTGAAGTAATCATTGAGAACCCGGGTTAACTCCTCGGCCCCCTCCTTACCCAATTCGGCCAGGCCTTCGGACATTGCCGTGAAGCCGGAGACATCGGCGAAGAGGAGAGCGGCCTGCAACCGTTCTTCCCGTCCAGCCATAGGGACCTCGGGCTCGGCCATAACCTGACGTACAACAAAGTCGGGGACGTAGGCGCCGATGGCGCGTAAAAGCGTCTGCTTCTCTTTCATAGCCCTCTCAATAATCGCAAAGGTATGCGGAGACCAGCCCGAAGGCTGCTCATCACTGTTACTAACACATCAACTTTACCACACCTTAGCAAAAAATCAAAGAATATCTTTCGACTCCCCCACTATTATAGCATAACCGAAGCTCAGCATTTCAGCGTTGCAT
>CAZDYW010000042.1:8607-12826 GCA_964509655.1 uncultured Anaerolineales bacterium | reverse complement strand
ATGGAGTTCGTGGTCACAATCTCTTCGACCTGGAGCTTGCTCAACCTTTCGACAGCCGGCGGGGAGAAGATGGCGTGGGCGAAGCAGAGGTAGACGCTTCGCGCTCCTTGCTCCCTGACGATATTAACCGCGCTGACCATCGTGCCTCCGGTATCTACCTCATCGTCCACTATGATGACGTCGTGTCCCTCCACATCTCCGACCAAAGTTAGTGCCTCCGTGTCCAGACTGACCCGACGTTTTTCTACCAGCGCCAGCGGCATGCCCAGCTCGGCGGCCAGGTTGCGGGCCTTCTTGGCAAATCCGAGGTCCGCCGCGACGACGACTCCATCGTTGAGCCGCTTATCCCGAAAATAATCAGAGAGAATGGGAAAGACGGTCAGCGCGTCGCCAGGGATACTGAAGAAGCCCTGAATCTGATCGGCGTGCAAGTCGAGGGTCATATACCGGTCAGCCCCGGCGGCGCCGATTATATCGGCCATCAGCCGCGCGGTGATCGGCACACGCGGCTGGTCTTTCTTATCCGAACGGGCATAAGACAGATATGGGAACACCGCCGTGATACGGTCTGGTGAGGCCCGCTTGAGCGTGTCCAGGAAGATCAATAATTCCATGATGTTATGACTGACCGGCGATGAAGTGGTCTGGATCAGGAAGACGTCTTGGCCGCGCACGCTTTCGTGTAGCTGCACGAAGATGTTCTCATTGGGGAACTGTATGATGTCGCGCCCCGATAGGGGAATCTCTAGATAATGGCTGATCTCTTGCGCCAGGGCCGGACAACCGGTGCCGCTGAATAGCTTGATAGTGCCGTGCATACCTCCTTTGACCTTATCCATTATCCTCAAACTCCGACTGTAAGATGCTCATTATGTGCTGATTGTAATAAGTGCCCTCTTTGAACGTGGCGTCCCGTAAGGTGCCCTCTTGTTGGAAACCGGCCTTTTCGTAGCAGCGGATGCCCCGCACATTGTCCGCGTCCACCCGCAGGAAGACGCGGTGCAGGTTCATCTCTTGGAAGGCCAGCCTCAGCAGCGTGCGGATGGCGTCGGTGCCGTATCCCTGGCTCCAGTAGGATTTTTCGCCGATGGCGATGCCCAGCTCAGCGTTGCGATTTTTCCAATCGATGTCGTGAAGGCCCAAATTGCCGATGTGGACACCTTCCTCCGTCTCGATGCCCAGCATGACCTCTTCTTGTCGCTCCAGCCGCTCCAGCAATTTCTCGAACCAGCGTTCTTCCTGTGCCAGCGAGAAGGGCAAGTACATCAGCAAATAGCGGCGCACTTCTGGATCGGCGAACCACTCGACGAAACGCGGCAGGTCGTCCCGCTCGATGGGCCGTAGTCGTACCTTCTCTCCTATGATCAATTTTCCTCCTTCTGGGTTATGTTTCCAAGTTGCTGAGATGATCCAACCATAGCCCGTGAGGCCGTGTACACGTCCACCTCACGCGCAGCGATGCGCCTCGTCCATTCCTGTAGCGGCTCTTCTCCTACCTGTGCCAGCAACCGGTCGAGCAATGTCTGGCGCAGCACGTTGAGTAACTCCGTCTTGGCCCGCTCGCGCTCCCGCTCGGCCCACGTGCCGCTGCTGTGTAGATATTCGCGATGTGCCTCGACAGCTTCCAGCAGTTTTGGCACGCCGGTGCCGTCCAGGGCGACGGTCTGCAGGATGGGCGGGTGCCACACTTCCTCATCATCTTCGGCTTTAACCGCGTTCCGCATAATCACCATCTCCAGCGCCCGCGCGGTTCGAGCAGCTCCCGGTCGATCCGCTTTGTTGACTACCAGAACGTCGGCGATTTCCAGGAGGCCAGCCTTCAGCGCTTGTACCTCGTCTCCCATTCCCGGCGCTTCCAGGACGACGGTTGTGTGAGCTGTGCGGGCGATCTCCACCTCGGATTGGCCGGCCCCGACCGTCTCCACCACTATGACATCGAATCCCACGGCGTCGAGCACTTTCACCACATCGTTGGTGGCGCGGGCCAATCCGCCCAGGCTGCCGCGCGTCGCCATGCTACGGATGAAGACATCGGGGTCGCCCGCCAGATCGCGCATGCGCACCCGGTCGCCCAGCAGCGCGCCGCCGGTGAAGGGACTGCTCGGATCGACCGCGACGACGCCGACGGAGATGTCACGTCTTCGCAATTCCCTGGCGATGGCATTGACCAAAGTGCTCTTGCCGGAGCCGGGCGGGCCGGTGATGCCGAGGACCTGAGCTTGGCCGGTATGTGGGTAGAGATCGGCGAGAGCGGCGCGGGCTTCGGTCGTGAGTCCGGCGACGTCGTCTTCGATCAGGGAGATAAGCTTGGCCAGCGCGTAGCGGTTGCTGTCTAGGGCTTCTTTTGCCAGGTCCACGGTCACCTCTCGGTCAGTTCGCGCTGGATGAAAGTGGCGATTGCTTGAGTGTTGGAGCCGGGGCCGAAGATGCCCGCTATTCCTAGCTCTTGCAGTTTCGCTACATCCTCCTCTGGAATGATGCCACCGACGAAGACCTTGATGTGATCAAGGCCCATCTTGCGCAAGCCCTCAATCACACGGGGGGCCAGCGTCATATGGGCGCCGGAGAGGATGCTCAGCCCCACGGCGTCCACATCCTCTTGTAGCGCTGCTTCGACGATCATCTCCGGTGTCTGGCGCAGGCCGGTGTAGATGACTTCCATGCCCGCGTCACGCAGCGCACGGGCGATGACCTTGGCGCCTCGGTCGTGACCGTCGAGGCCCGGTTTAGCGATCAAAATGCGCAGCCGCTCGTTCATCAGATTCCTCCGCTTTTCTTATCAATGCTTCGGGAAGATGCTTTGACTTCAGTTCGGGCAGATTATACAACAGTTCACATGAGTTGGAAAGGGTTTGACCTGAATCTCCATTTGCGTCATTTGGGCCCCAACTGTATACTAGGGCGCATGGATTTCATCATACCCCTGCTCTGTTCCCTCGGTGGCGTTTTGCTGGCGGCCCTTTTTTCGCTGGTGCCGGCGCTTCACATTTATAACGTCGCCGGTTTTATCATCCTCTTGACTCCTACACTCGGTGAATTCTTGTTGCCGGAGCACTTGGCGATGCTCTTCCTCGGAATGGTCACCGGCTACGCGATGCTGAATACCATTCCTGGTATCTTTTTCTCCGCCCCGGATGATTCCACGCTCTTTGTCGTGCTGCCTGGTCAGAAGTATCTCCTTCAGCGGCGCGGATACGAGGCCGCGATCCTGACCGGCATCGGTGGGCTGGGAGGAATTGCGGCGCTGGTGTTGCTGACACCGTTCGCGTCCCATCTTTTCCCGGCCTTGCGTGATATTCTTCAACCGCACTTGCACTGGATTATATGGGCCGTCATCGCCTATGTGCTTCTCTCCGAATGGCCCAAGGGCTCCGACCGCGCGCCGGCCGGTTGGCGTCGCTGGTGGGATGGCTGGAAGAGCTTGATGGCTGGTCTGATCACTTTCTTGCTTTCGGGTTTTCTGGGCTTTATTCTGCTCTATCGTAGCCCGGTACCGGTGGATGTGGCTTATCAGAACTTGCTCCCGGCCTTCGTCGGGCTTTTCGCCGTGCCCTGGATTTTGCAGAATCTTCTCTCACGGGTCGAGCTTCCCGAACAGCATATTGCAGAGAGCGTGGACGTTGGGCCGATGATGATCCTGCGCGGGACGATGGCGGGGGCGCTGGGCGGACTTTTCGCGGCCTTCTTCCCCGTTGTGACCGGCGGCGTTGGTGGGCTTCTGGCCGGGCATGCCACGGCGCAGCGTGACGATCGTTTATTCCTTATCTCACAGGGCGCGTCGAAGATCGTCTACTACGTGGGCGGATTTTTGCTTTTCTTCGTGCCGCGCTTGCACCTCACGCGGGGCGGGATGGCCTGGATGGTGAGCAGTCTCTGGGCCGCTCATACTCCGCAGACCTATTATGGGGCTGTGGCGGCTATGCTTCTCAGCGGTGTCCTCTCCTTTTTCTTGCTTCTGTTCTTGGCGCGACTCGCCGTCAGTCTGATCGAAAGGGTATCATACCGCTGGATTAGCTGGGGGACGTTGTGCCTGTTGCTCGCTGTTGTCATCGCCATGACCGGTTGGGGCGGGCTGCTCGTCTGCGCTGCTGCCACCGGCGTTGGCCTCATCCCCGTGCTCTGGGGCTCCCGCCGTATGAACTGTATGGGCGTCTTATTGCTACCCATCGCCCTGAATATGGCGGGTCTGGGAAGCGCGGTGGCTGGCTGGTTGGGGTTG
>CAZDYW010000042.1:0-8507 GCA_964509655.1 uncultured Anaerolineales bacterium | reverse complement strand
CATGAAAGGAATCGCACACTTCATAACCGGAGTCGCCCTCGCTACCTTTTTCCCGGAGGTGGTGCAGCGGGCGGGCGATGGATCGCTTCTGCCCATGCTGGGCGGGATCGCCGGAATTATGCCCGACACGCTCGATTTCAAGTTCGTGCGGTATTTCGAGCATTATGATCTGGAGATCGATCCCGGCCCGGAGCCAGACGCCTATGAGATTGCCGCACAGGTGGCATCCGCGATGGAGCGGGCCTACGAGACCGGTGAGCCGCAGAACCTGATGCTCCACACCATCCGTCTGGGGGCTGATCTTTGGCGGCAATACACAATTCGCTTCGACCGTGACGGTGTAGCTGTGCGCATCGGCCCAGCGGTGAGCACAGCCCAGGTGCCGCTTCCTGGATCTGAGCCGGAGCCTGTGCGGGAGACGCGAGTTCCCGTCGATGTGCCGGTGGTACATACCTACGATTCCGAGATCAAGATCGACATCTTCAGCGGACCATCATTCAAGTTCGAGCGGCGGGGTGATCGGCTTCGAGTTCACTTCCTGGACTGGCATCGGCGATGGTCCCATAGCTTGACGCTGGCGGCGGTGCTCGGCTTGCTGGGATGGGCGCTCTTGGGCAAGTGGGCCGGCATAGTGATCGGATTGGGTTTTCTGGGTCACATCGTGGAGGATCAGCTTGGTTTTATGGGGAGCAATCTTTTCTATCCTTTCACGCGAGATCGGACCATTGGCCTGCAGTTTATCCGCTCCGGCGATGGCATCCCTAATTTTCTCACCGTCTGGAGCGCCATAGTCCTGATCCTGTTCAACCTGGATCGCTTTTCAGCCCAGCCTCGGCTGGCTCCAGGATGGTTCATAGGGCTGGCGGTTGTGCCATTGGCGGTGCTGGGCGGGCTCTATCTACGGCGCAGGCGAGGAGTGGCGCCGGATACAAAAGAGGCGCTCCGGCAGCGGGATATTCTGTCGGAAGCGGAGGAAGTGGAGATAGCCTAACTGGCTTGCAGGAGGGATGATGAAACGCTTGATCAAGTTGGCGGTGGGCTGTCTGCTGGGTATAATCCTGGCGGCGGCTTTGATGAGCAGTCTGCGCGGGCGGGCTCAGAAGCCCCTTGCGGTCGAGTCCGGCGGCGTCGTCATCAACGAGGTGGCCTGGATGGGTACTCAGGCCAGTTCGTGGGATGAATGGATTGAACTCCACAACATCAGTGGCGTGACCGTCTCGCTGTCGGGGTGGACGCTCTCTTTTGCCGATGGTTCGCCGATCACGATCACGCTGAGCGGTGAGATCGGCCCCGGTGCTTATTTCCTCCTCGAGCGGGACGATGAGGCGATCAGTGACCTAGACGCCGACTTGGTTTATGGTGGTCAGCAGATGAGCAATGGCGGCGAGCAAATGGAGCTCCGCGATGGATCCGGCGCTGTCATCGACACAGCTAATGATGAAGGCAGCGCTTGGCCGGCCGGCACGGACAGCAGCGGCGTCATCACCTATGCCACGATGGAGCGCATCGATCCCACCGCGCCCGACAGCGACGACAACTGGTGTACCAACGATGGTGTCACCCGCAACGGACTCGACGCTGGGGAGACTCCCATCAACGGCACGCCCCGGGCGCAAAATTCCTGCTATCGGCCGCCGGTCAGCGAGAGCGCTGATCTGGTCATCACCAAGAGCGGCCCGCTCAGCATCGCGCCCGGCGATCAGATCACCTATCAGATTGCCCTCAGCAACACCGGCGCGGTCACGGCCACCGGCGTGTGTCTCACTGATGCGCTTCCCTCCTGTGTGGAGTTTATCACTCAGACCAGTCCGTTCACTTTTTCCCAGCCAAGCGTGCTGGTCTGGGAAGTCGGGCATGTGCCCACCGGCGTTCTGCATCTCATCACCGTTACCGGTCGGGTGAGTGAGGTTATCGATCCGTTCACCAACCGGGTTACGGCCACGACCGATTCCTATGACCTGGTGCTGGTCAACAATTATGCCGCTTGGCAGACGTTCGTAGAATCGGGGTTGACGACGCTCTACCTCCCGCTCATTCTCCGTGACTATGTGCCGCCGCCCTACAACGTGATCATCGAGGCGGCGCTTTACGACGGCTTGCAGGTCAACGATGATGACGAGGCGGTCCTGGTAACCAACGGCGGCTACGCGCCCGTGGACCTGAGCGGCTGGGAGCTCTGTAAGTGGTACACTTCGGACTGGCGCTGTGCCGAGTTGCCGGAGATGGAGATCGCGCCGCAGCAGAGGATGTGGCTGGCCCGCAGTGAGACTGGTTTTGCCGATTCCTTCGGCTTCGCTCCAGATTATGTGCTTTCGGGGTGGCCCGTTTTCTCCAACGAGGGCGACGAAGTGGCGCTGCGAGATGACGAGGGTATCGTGCGAGATGTGTTAGTCTATGAGCAGGGCATGAGCGCCATCGCTGGTTGGGATGGGCCGGCGGTGTATCCTTACTACGGCGCCAATTTCGCCGAGGAGGGACAAGTGCTCTATCGCTACCTCGATGAGGAAACCGGTCGGCCAGCCGCGGACAGCGACACCGCCGCAGATTGGGCGCAGTACGCCGACGATCCCTGGCATGGTCGGCGCGTTCGTTATCCCGGTTGGGATCTGGAGGACTTCTTCGAGTCCGAACTTTGCACTACGACCGGCACAGTGACCGTCGGCATCGCGCCCGACAATGCCTATGATGTCGTGGTGGACACCATCCGCGCGGCGAGTGAACGCATCGAGCTGGAGACCTACACCTTGGAGCACTACGATCTGGTGAACGAACTGGTGGAGAAAGCGAACGAGGGCATCAGCGTCACTGTGTTGTTGGAGGGCGGGCCGGTCGGCGGCGTGGATGATCAGGAGCTGTGGGCCTGTCAGCAGTTGCACGCTACCGGCAACGGTCTGTGCTACTTTATGGTCAATTCCGACACGCTGAGGATATATGACCGTTACACCTTCTTGCACGCCAAGTTTATGATCGTGGATCGAGAGCGCGTGCTTCTAGGCTCCCAGAATCTAACCCATACCAGCCTCCCCGGCGATGGCAAGGGGAATGGCACCGGTGGCTCGCGCGGAGCTGTGCTGGCGACAGATGCGCTGGAGATTGTGGCGCGGGCGGTCGAAGTCTTCGAGGCCGATTGTGATCCAGATAATCATCAGGACATCAGCCTTTGGGGACCTGATAATGCGTTGGGTTATGGCGCGCCGCCACCGGAGTTCATTCCGCATACCGGCGGGGACTGGGTGACCTACACCGTTCAGTTCCCGCAGCCGCTGACGGTGACCGCTGACTGGTTCGAGTTGGTGACTGCGCCGGAGGCCGCGCTGCGCAGCGGCGATGGGCTTCTGGGGCTGATTGCACAAGCCGGAGCTGGCGATGGGGTCTACATCGAGCAACTTTACGAGCATCCGGATTGGGGCGATCCGGTCAGTGTACCCAACTTGCGTTTGCAAGCCTACATCGACGCGGCGCGGCGAGGGGCGCGTGTGCGCATCTTGCTCAACGGCGGTAACTTTGGCATAGAGGAGCTCTCTTTGACCAAGAACGTCGAGGCGGCGGCTTATGTCAACGCCATCGCCCAGGACGAGGGGCTGGACCTAAGCGCACATCTGGGCGATCCTACTCAGTATGGCATCCACAACAAGATGGTGCTGGCGAATCTGGACGGTGAGGGCAAGTTTGTCCACGTCGGCAGCATCAACGGCAGCGAGACCTCCAACAAGGCCAATCGGGAGATGGCGCTCCAGGTGGAATCGGCGGCGCTCTACGATTACCTTTACGCCATGTTCGATTACGACTGGAACCTCCAGCCTCCGCTCGGTCACTTGTTGATCAGCGAGGTGATGTACAATCCTGATGGCAACGACACCGGCCTTGAGTGGATTGAGCTCTACAATCCCACCGTTGAGAATGTCGATCTATCCGGTTGGCATCTGGGTGACGTGGGGCCAGGGGGAGAATATGGGAGTGGATTGTATCAGTTCCCGGAGGGAGCGGTGCTGCCGGCCAGCGGGGTGATCGTCATCGCGCAGCAGGCCAACGATGTCACTTTCGCGCCGGATTATGAATTCCTGATCGATCCCCACCGTGACGCCGGAAGCGTGCCCAACATGGTGCCGGCCGGCTCATGGGATGGATTCGGGCTGGCGTTGGGCAACGTCGGCGATGAGGTGTTGCTGCTGGATGATACCGGCGCATCGGTCGATGTGGTCGCTTATGCGGTCGGCAGCTATCCTGGCGTCACGCCGCATCCGGGCGTCAGCGCTCAGGGCCATTCGCTGGAGCGCCGCCCGCCCGAACGGGATACAGACGACTGCGCCCAGGACTTCTACGACCGGTATCCGCCGACGCCGGGAGAATTGACCGAATGAGTGAAACTTGTATCGCGTTAGTGCGTATTGATTATGAGTAGCGTTGGATAGGTTGCGGCTGAAGCTTCAGCCATTACTTGAAAGGGTGGACAATGAGCGATAAAAACAAACTGCGGCGACAAAATGGGATCGTTGCGGGCGTATGTGGTGGACTGGGCGCTTTCTTCGGCCTCAGCCCATTCTGGTTCCGCTTGCTCTTCTTGATCTTGCTGATCCCCGGCGGTTTACCGGGCCTTGTGCCCTACGTAATCCTATGGATCATCATCCCTCGGAGACGATAGAGGGCCGGTATTTTTCGTTTCACTGGCTGAGGATTCAGCCGCTGAATCTTCAGCCGATTTCAATCAATACCTGATCCTTCTCTACATCGTCACCCGCCTTCACATACACCGCTTCCACCGTGCCGCTCTGGCCGGCGTGCAGCTCGTTCTCCATCTTCATCGCCTCTAGCACGCAGACCGGCTCGCCCTCCTCGACTTGCTGTCCCGGCTCCACCAACACCCGCACGATCTGGCCGGGCATGATGGCCGGCACAGCGCCCGCACCGGCCTCCGTTACAGGAGCGGCGGCTGTTTTGGTCGCTCCGCCGGTGAGTGCCTGGCTTCGCAGACCGGTGACTTCTAGCGGATAGGACTCTTCGCCCAGGGTTGCCGTCTCGCCTTCCAGCGTGACGTTATAAGCTATCCCGTCCACCAGTACTGTGCCATCTTCAGTGACCGCGACGGTGAAGGGCCGCCCGTTGACGACGATCTTATTATCGTCAGCAAGTGAGGCGCCCTCGGTGATCACGGGGTATTCGACGCCGTCTAAAGTGATGGTGAATTCCTTGGTCGCAGTTGTCATCGTGATCCTCCCGCACCGGCGATTAGGCCGCTCCAGCGGCCCGCGCCTGGACGCCAGCCCACTTTCCACGGTGAGATGGTGGGGCGGGTGAGAGCTTCCTCTTGCGCCTTTTTCTCCTCAGCTCGTTTGAGCAGCAGTCCGGCGATGGCGGCCACGATGGGCTCTTTCCCGTCGCTGCCATTGGCGCGTCGCTCCAGGAAGGGCCGCGCGACCTGAGGGAACAGCGCGTAGGAGATGACATCTTCCTCGTCACGTGCCAGTTCGCCGATCTCTTGCCGGGCTTTCTCCATTCCCGGCGGGATCAAATCGGCAGGGCGACAGTCAATCGGCTCCTCGTCGCCGATAGCCATCCGCTTGACCTCTGGGTCGATGGGGGCCGGTGGGCGGCCATAGTAGCCGCGGATGTACTGCCTTACCTCTTCCGGGATGACCTTGTATCTCTCTCCCAGCATGACGTTGAGCGTGGCCTGTGTGCCGACGAGCTGACTCGACGGTGTGACCAGCGGTGGATAACCGAGGTCGGCTCGCACTTTGGGCACCTCCGCCAGCACTTCCTCATATCGATCGGCGGCGTTCTGTTCGCGCAGTTGTGAGACCAAGTTGGAGAGCATTCCACCGGGGATCTGGTACTGGAGCACCCGCACGTCCACGCCAAACATACCGCTCTCAAAGCTGGCATACTTGCTGCGCACCTCGGAGAAATAGCCAGCGATTTCGGCCAACATCGCCAGGTTGAGGCCCGTGTCTCGCTCCGTTCCTTTCAGCATCGCCACGATAGACTCGGTGGGTGGGTGGGATGTGGTCAGGGAGAGGGATGAGATGGCTGTATCGACGATGTCCACTCCCGCTTCGACCGCTTTGAGATGGGCGGTGGTTGCCATGCCGCTGGTCGAATGGGAATGGAGATGGATCGGTAGCTCCAGTTCGGACTTGAGGCGGCTGACCAGTTCGTAGGCCGCGTAGGGGCTGATCAGGCCGGCCATGTCCTTGATGCAAATCGTATCCGCGCCCATATCCGAAAGCACGCTTGCCAGGTCGACGAAGTAGTCGATGCTGTAGGGCGGGCCGATGGTATAGCAGATGGAGGCCTGCACGTGTGCGCCCTCGCGTTTGACCACTTCCATCGCGCGGCGCATATTGCGCACATCGTTGAGGGCATCGAAGATGCGGAAGACGTCGATGCCGCTGGCGTGGGCGTTAACGATGAAGCGCTCCAGCACATCGTCGGGGTAATGGTGGTATCCGACGACGTTTTGACCACGCAGGAGCATCATAAATGGCGTGTTGGGCATGACGGCTTTGAGGCGGCGGATGCGCTCCCAGGGATTCTCGTCCAGGAAGCGCATTGCGGAGTCGAAGGTGGCTCCGCCCCACATCTCCACTGCCCAATAGCCCATCTGATCGATTTTCTCGGCGATGGGTAACATGTCGTCGGTGCGCATACGAGTCGCCAAAAGGGATTGGTGCCCGTCGCGCAGCATAAGATCACAGATTTTTAATGGTTTTCTCATTTTTTTCTCCAGAAGCAGTGCCATTCGATTGTGGTATGGGGGCGATTCCTTGGGTGACAAGTCGCCCGTAATCGGTGCTTCGTTTACGGTTTGTTACTGAACAATTCTATCATACCAGAAGTTGGGGTAGGTAACAAGCTGCTGCCTCGCGACAAGATAACGTGACATAACGGCGGAAATGAGGTATACTCTTACTCTACGAAACGGGGCTGTACACTACCTTTGAGCTATGTAACCACTCCATGATTAGGGGGGACAATGACTGATTTGCTGCAACTTATGGTCGCTGGTCAGAAATCGGATCCATTTGTCAGTATCATTGAGGTGGTTCCTCCGGCCGGCCATGATGCCGAGCCGCTTTTGACCGCTCTGTCTTCGTTGCGAGGATTGCCTTTTGAGGCTTTCAGTGTGGCGACCAATCCTTTGGCTAAGCCGCGTATGAGCGCCTTGGCCTTAAACAAACTGATTCAAGAGCGGGTGGGGAAACCGGCTATCTTGCATTGTACTGTGCGTGATCATAACCGCCTCAGTATCCAGGGCTTACTTTGGGGAGCGCGCGCCTTGGGCATTGAGACTGTGCTGGTCGCAACTGGGGACTTCGTGGCGCTGGGAGAGCGGGCGCAGACGACGACCGTGCGGGATGTAAACATCTTTGAGTTGGTGAAAATGGCGCGTGAGAGTGGATTGCACACCGGCGTGGTTTTGGACCCCACGCCGGGAGGCAGCGGATTTCGACAAGCTGTGCGGCGCTTGGAGCGTAAGGTGAAGGCAGGGGCTCAGTTTGTCGTCACTCAGCCAATCTATGACGAGCCTAGCGCCGAGGAGCTGAGAGAGGCGACGGGTGATCTCGGCATTCCAGTGATTATGGGCATTCTGCCCCTGCGGACAGCTCGACACGCTGAATTTCTCCATCAGCGTGTGGCGGGTATCGTTGTGCCCGAGCAAGTTCGCGAGCGCCTCACCGAGGCGGATGATGCTCTAGCCGAGGGAATCGCGAATGGGCGCGAGATGCTAGCATTGGCAAAGAGGCTATTTGCCGGGGCCTGCATTATGCCACCCTTCGGTCATTACGAAGTGGTGTCTGATCTGCTGTAACTACTCGGAACTTGTAAAGACATGGTGTTCACACGATGAAATCAAGACGAAATGTTTGGGGGTTGCTCTTAATCGCAGCGGGTGGTCTGTTCATCATCATTGCCTTGGGGCTGGTTTTCTTTTATGCTCCGCGCGAGGTGACGATGGGGGATGTGCAGCGTATTTTCTATTTCCACGTCGCCTCCGCCTGGGTAGGATTTTTGGGTTTCTTCATCACATTCCTGGCCGGGATCGGTTATCTGGCACGGCGGGAGCGCCGTTGGGACATCCTGGGACTCTCTTCCGTCGAGGTGGGGCTGACCTTTATCGCGATGGCCGTCGTCACCGGTTCCCTTTGGGCGCGACCGGTTTGGGGCACATACTGGACCTGGGAGCCGCGCTTGACCATCACGGCTGTGCAGTTGTTGATCTACATCGCCTATGGAATGTTGCGTGCTTCCGTCGATAGCGTGGAGCAAAAGGCACGCTTCGGCGCGGTTTATGGTATCGTGGCTTTCGTCACCGTGCCCCTTTCATGGTTCGCCATTCGCTGGTGGCGCACTATTCACCCGGATATTTTGACCGGAGGGGGTGGGATGGCGGTCACTTCACGGATGACACAGACGTTGATGTTCTCCCTGGCGGCCTTTACGTTGCTCTATGTGATCTTGCTGCGGCAGCGGATAAGTTTGGAATGGGCGCGTGATAGATTGCTTAG
>CAZDYW010000041.1:10386-12989 GCA_964509655.1 uncultured Anaerolineales bacterium | reverse complement strand
TCTGGCGATCCAGCCGGAGCAATGGCATTTCAAGAAGCGATCCAGCCGATGACGGATGAGACTGCGGTGATGACGAAGCTGAGCCCGAGTATGGCGACGCTCAGCAGGGGGAAGATCAGCCCCAATGCCTGCCCGAAGGCGCGGCTCAGTTCACGGGCGCGTTCCTTGCGCTGCGCCATTCGCGCCGTCAGCCACACCGCGCCGCCAATCAGTCCTATCTCCACGACCCAGAGGAAAACCCAGTGATGCCAGTTATGGGTGACGGTGCAGTAGAAGAAGATCATGCCATTGCCGGCGAGGAAGCTCACGGGCGCCAGCAGCCAGATGGCCTCTGAGGCTGTCATAACGGCGCTCAGCACCCCGGCGACTAAAAATAACTCCATCGGCCAGCCGAACGCGAAAACCCTCCACCAGCCGGTCAGGCCGGCGACCACGAAGGCCACCATGTTGATCAAGACCAGTGCGCCCGCCGCGTTGAGGATCGGGCGAGCTTTCTTGCCTCGCTTGGGCCGCTCTTCCCCATCCACCGCGACCGTTTCTGCTGATTCTTTGGTTTCGGTTGAATTTGCTTCTGTTGATTTTTTGGCCCTTGAGGCTGTCTCCTGCATATCATCCTCAATGGCTTCGACCGCTTCCTGTAGCGCTCTCGCGGTCTTGTCGACGACCACCCGTCCCAGCGAGCTCAACGCGCTCACGAGTTCATCGCCCGCCTTCGATTCACGCGCCGGAGCCAGCTTTTGACCCAACGCTGCGTCGGTATCATCTTCGGCGAACTCCACATCCGTGATCCTCTCCCGCTCCGTGCCGGAAAAGACTGCCACCGATTCTGAGGGGACTTCATCGGTGGTGAAGGAGAGCGGGAGGGAGATGCGCGTCGGGAGTTGTATCTCGATCTCCTCGGCAGCCTCGCGTAGTGCCTGGGCCATATCCTCGGCGCTTTGGTAACGAGCGTCGGGCTCTTTGCTCAAGGCCTTCATCACGATGCGCTCGAAGGGCTCTGGGGTGGTGGGATCGATCTTGCGCGGCAGAGTGAGCGGGTCATTGACGTGTTTCATCAGCACGGCCAGCGGAGTGTCGGCCTCGAATGGGGTGCGATGGGTCAGCATCTCGTAGAAGACGATACCCAGCGAGTAGATGTCGCTGCGCACGTCGCTATGTCCCTTCATACCCTGCTCCGGCGCCATGTAGTTCAGCGTGCCCATCAAGGCCCCGGAGATTGTGTAGCGGGTGCCTCCTACGATCTGCGCGATGCCGAAGTCCCCCAGGACGGCTTGCCCGCGCTTGGTCAGCAGGATGTTGCCCGGTTTGATATCCCTGTGTACCATACCCTCGCTGTGAGCATAAGCCAGGCCATCGAGGACGTCGAGCAGAATGCGCACTACTTCGCCGTGAGGCATCTTCTCGCTCCGCACGCGATAGTCGTTCAGGCGTGTCTTGAGCGTGTCGCCCTCCATCAACTCCATCACCATGTAGTAAAGTTCGCTTTCCACGTCGAAATCGAAAACCTGCACGATGTTGGGATGGCGCAATGCAGCCACTGCTTGTGCCTCGCGTCGGAAACGGGCTTGCCATGAGCTGGTGCTGAAGTCCTCGTCCTCAGTCTCACCCTCCATCAGATCGGAGCGCAGCACTTTGATCGCCACGTAGCGGTCGAGCTGGGGGTGATAGGCGCGGTAGACGCGGGCCATACCGCCGCGCCCCAGGGGTTCCATCACGCGATATTTACCGAGCGTTTGTCCTTCCAATGACACAAATCCCATCTCACTCTCTCCTATGTCTCGACGGCTTGTCGCCCTTTATCCACCAGTGAAAGTATGATGATGATACCTCAACTTCCGGCTTTTTGCCTATTCTCCGGCTAACAATTGGCTATCACTCTCACATCGAGCGGGGCATCAGTGCTGGACGAGCTTGTAGCCCAAGCCCCGCATCGTTATCACTAGCTGGGGATCGGATGGATTGGTCTCGATCTTGCTGCGCAGGCGGCGCACTAGATTCTCGACCTGGTAGTCGTAAACTCCCTGCTCTTGATACTCCGGCCAGACGGCCTGGGCGATCTCGTCCTTGGAACAGACCTCTCCACAGTGAGCGTGCAAGTAAGTGAGCAAGGCGAATTCCTTGGCCGAGAGATCGACCAAGCGTCGATCCACCCGCACCACGCCAGCGGCCGCGTCCACCTCTAGATTGGGAAAGGGAGTATCCCTCACGGTGATGTTGGGATCGTGGAAGGTCAGGATCACATCGCCGATTTTTATCTGATCCTCGTCGCGCAACTGTACCGCGGTCAACACACGCTCGTTGTTGAGGAAGGTGCCGTTCGTGCTGCCCAAATCCTCCAAGATCACGCGCCAGCCATCGCGCCGCAGCCGCGCGTGCTCGCGTGAGATGCGCCGACTGGTTATCACAATGTCATTCTCAACGGCTCGCCCGATGGTGATGGCCTCGCCGGTCAGCTTGTGCTCGCGGCCGGTGGGATCGGTGAGAAATGGGGAGCGTTCCTTTGCTGCCATTGATGTACCTCCGAAGTTAAGGGGTGTTCCCCCTCACCCTAACCCTCTCCCCGAAGGGGAGAGGGGACTCCCCCCAAGGGGGAGAGGGCTAGG
>CAZDYW010000041.1:6005-10286 GCA_964509655.1 uncultured Anaerolineales bacterium | reverse complement strand
GGGGGAGAGGGCTAGGGTGAGGGGGGAAAACTTGGAAGTGAGTCTACCTTGACCCACTAACTCTGTCAAACGGATTGCTTGTCGCACGATAGGCGTTTGACACGCTGTATCAACTATGCTACTATGCCCCAGTCGTAGGCCGGGCTCCCACGCTCGGCGAAATTGTTAAGAACAGCCCAAAATTGAAAGGATTGAGAGAATGCGCGTACTTTGGACCAGCCCCCACTGTCGGCCCGATTGGTTAGACCGCCTGGGTGAAGAATCGCAGGGCGGACAGAGCGTGGTGATGAATAAATTGCCCCATGCCCTGAGTTCTGTCGCCCCGGATATTCAAGTGGACATCTTCACCCGTTTGCAGGATAGCGATCCCCAGTCCAGCACGCCGGTCAAGTTCCTGGATGATGATCCGCGCGTGCGGCTGATCCGTTTGCCGTGCGGCCCCACCGACCGATATGTGCCGAAGGAGCTCCTCTACGGCGAGCCCATCGCCGAGTTCGTCGGTCACATCCTGGAGTTTGCCGAGCGTGAGGGGGTGCGTTACGATTTGCTGCACGGTCATTATGCCGATGGCTGGGAAACTGTCACGCTCCTCCATCATCGCTGGCCCCACCATCCGCCCGCCTTGCTGACCACCCATTCCCTGGGCCGGCGCAAGCGACAGGACGGGTTGCGCCGGGGCGAGGGCTCGCCGGAGGAGTTGGATCGGCGCTATAACTTCCCGGAGCGCATCGCATCAGAGGAGCGCTCACTGGCCGCCGCCGATTATATCCTCCCTCTATCGACGCCGGAGGCGGAGATTCTCTTCGCATATTACGATTCCGTCCCCCCCGGCGATGAGCGCGTGACCGTCATCCCCAACGGCATCGACCTGGAGGAGTTCCCGCCGGCCCCGCCCGGCGCTCGCCAGGACGTGCGGGATCGTTTGGGTGTGAGCGCGGAGGAGTTTCTGCTGGTGGTGCCCTCGCGCGTCGATCCGCGCAAAGGGCAGGAGAATATGTTGCGGGCCCTGGTCGAGGCGCGGCCCAGATTGGCCCGTCAGCCCTTCCGTCTGTTGCTTCTGGCCTGGCCGGAGCCGCCCACCGATTATGCCGCGCGGCTGAGGCGCTTTATCGACGAGCAGAAGCTGAGTGAGCGCGTGATAACACATCCGCCGGTGCCTCACGAACGCATGCCCTACTACTTCGCCGCCGCCGATGGGGTGGTGCTACCCTCACAGGAGTATTTCTCCATCGTGATGCTGGAGGCGATGTTGCTGGAGAATCCCCTCGTCGCCAGCGTCCACGGCGGATCGCGCGACGTCATCGAGGATGGTGTCAACGGTTTCCTGGTGGATCACAACGAGATTGCCCAGCTTGCGGAAGCGGTCACGCGCATGGTGACGATGGAGGAGGCGGCCCGAAGCGAGATGGGGCGCCAGGCGCGGCGGACGATCCTGGAGGGTTACACCTGGGATCAAGTGGCACGTCGGTTGCTGGGGATCTACCGTGAGGGGGTGCGGTAGGTTCACAGCGTGTTATCGTCGCGGCGGCCTGGGTTAGGGGCAACCACAAGGGTTGCCCCTACGATTTTGGTGCTCACAGCGGAGCGATTGCCACGGCGACCGCTTGCTTGAATTCCGGGCTCTGGAAGTAGGCCCAGGTCTGGGGGAATGTGTCCAGTAGGCGCTGGAGCTCCATTTGCTTATCCGCCATATAAGTTGCGACGCCGGGCGCGACGATGGGCTCCTTGGGTAAGGGAGCTTTCTTGTCCTTGGCATGCCCCCAAGTTCCCCAGGTCAGGAAATCGCGCAACAGCTCGCTGGCCACCATGGCGTCTTGCAGGTCCCCCAGATGATCTTGCAGCTTTTTCATCTCTTTGATCAAATCTTGAGTCTGGGGCGCCAAGACTTCCTCGAAAAACTCCAGTGTGTAGCGCAACCGCTTGGCCGCTATGCGCAGCCGGTGCAAGCGATTTAGCGGAACGTCGGGCTTGGTCACCCATTCGTCGTAGGCTAGCACATCTGCCACACGCTCGTAAATGATCATTGGCGCGACATGTCGTAAGCGGCGGGGTATTGCTTCACCCTTCTTAGTCAAGCTGGGCAGCTCTCCGGTGTCGGGCGCCTGTAGGAACTGGGCGAAGTCCCTATTGAACTGTGCATAGCGCTCGCTGTCCAAATAGTTCAGCATTTTCTTGCGCTTTCTCTTCCGCTCCGCCTCCCATGCCTCGTGCAGCGCTCCCAGGCCAGTTTGTTGTTCTTGCGGCAATTCATCGAGGTGTCGCTGCGTCTTCTCCCAGAACACGTCTAAATCCCGCACGGCCCCCAGCCGTTTCCCTGTGCGTCGCAAGCCCTTGAGAAGCGACTTTAACTGCTTCATATCAAGGTATTGGTCGAATACTTGGAAGGCGGCTCTCATCCGCCGAGTGGCGACGCGCATATCGTGTAGCTCCTCGATGTCCTCGCCCAAGCGTGTACCCGGTTCGTGGTACAACATGCGCTGGAAGTGGAAGGCGAAGGTCTTGTGGGCGGCCTCGATCATCGTGTCGTCCGGAGAAAGTCCTGGGCGTTCAGGGAGCTCTTCGAGCGCGGGGAGGGTGTCTGCACTAATCTCGTCGGGTAGCTCTAGCACTGTCTCCTCTGGTAGTTCAGTTGGGGGCTGTCCTTCCTTCATTTCCTCCAGCGTTGACTTGAACTGTAGTTCTGTGTCGAACAAAATGTGCCAGAGATCGCTCTTCTTCTGTGCGCGAGCGGCGTCTATGGCGGCATAGGGCCCATCTACCTTGATGGTAATTTTATCGCCCTGTCGCTCGAACGTGCTCAGTTCGCTGGTGTGGGTCTGAGAATAATCCAGCCCGTCGGCCAGGCGCACCAGCGCGGCCAGCGCCAATGCCTCTTCCTGTGCCTCCCCTTGGAGTTCAGCGAAATCGCTCTTGGAGATCTTTTTATTTAGCTTTTTGGATGTGAGGCGTTTGCGGTGGAGGTAAGTGGTCAGGGCTATCGTCATGCGCTCTTGGCCGCTCATCCCGGCGAGCGGATAGGTCAGGAGGATGTCGCGTCCGACTTTATGAGGGCGGTTGGGATCGGATTTTAGGCCAACGTTATGTACCATCGCCGCTGTCTCTAGCAGCGAGCGGCGCTCCGGGGGCAGGCCGTGGAAGGGGCTCAAGTGATCGAATAGCGCCAGTGCGTGGTTGGCAACGCTGCGTGCCTGTGTGCGATCCACCTCGTATCGGTCGAGCAGCGCTTCGATGGACTTGGGCTGGGGCTGCGGTTCGAGCTTCAGTTCCGGCGGCTCTTCGATCTGGGGCGGCTCAGATACCATCGTCACGCCGATCTCCTCCAGGACTTGATCGGGGAAGATATGTAGACGTTCCTCTTGGAAGGTCGAGAGCCAGCGGCGCACAGTTCGCTGTGACCGGTTGGCATGTTCAGCCACCTCGGTTTGTGGTAAGTCCCTGTCCAAGGCCAGTAGACCTTGTGCGCGTGGGCCGTATAGGTCATCCCGCTGCGCGATCTGCTTGCAGATGACTCTTTCCCGGGGGGTCAATAAGCTCCCTTGGGATATACTCTCGTCCAGAAGCTCCAGCGCGCGCTCGAACTTCGATCGGCGTTCGGGTATCAGCCTCCATTTATCACGCAAGTAGTTCACAATGGTGGCCATATCATCGTCGTTGCCTTGTGGCGCCAACTCAACCTCCAACTCAAGATAACTTCGCTTTTCTTCCTCGATGGTCAAATGCACCTGGTCGAGACTTAGCTCGGCCACCGGCAACTCGCCCTGGCTCATTCGGCGGAAAACCCTGATCTGTTGGAGATCGAAGAGGGGAATCAGCGGCGCCTTGCCGATCAATTCCAGCACGAAGTCGCGTACCTGGCTCTGTGGCCATTGCGACGGAGGTACGTAAGTTGGCAGCGTGATCTCAATTTCCTCACGTCGGTGGATTGTGCTCCCCGAATCGCCCAGCTCCTTGAGTGTGATCAGTACCTCCGCTTCCTGTTCCCGGCGGCGACAGGCGTATCCGGCCTTCATGATCGACCGTTCAACCGTGTCGAGATAGGTATCATGCACTTGTTGTACCTGGTGTGCCGATAGAGCGAATCCGGCGATGTGACTGACCGCTTGCAACTGATGGAAGGTCTCCACATCAGGTAGGGCGAACTTCGCTTCAATTTCCATAACCTCTACCTCCTAAAAGATAGCCAACGGGGGTTGGTTTATTACTGGTTCTTTGGGATTCCGCGTGGTCCGCTTCGTAGGGGCGGGGCTCTGTACCCGCCCGCGAGCGTTTTGTACGGGCGAC
>CAZDYW010000041.1:0-5905 GCA_964509655.1 uncultured Anaerolineales bacterium | reverse complement strand
CGGGCGACTCGTCGCCTACACAAGCACACCACCACGCGAAATCCTAGAGACCCAATATGTTTCAATGGACTTCCTGTAACAGCCGCTGAATTCATTCGGCGGCGACGGCTTATCCGATCTCGGCGTAGATTGCTTCTTTATCGAGGCTGTCTGGCAATGGGCCGACCGTGGTCAATTTTTGTCCGACGATTTCGCGGGCGAAGAGGATACAACGTTCCAGCGGGTTGCCGTCGAGAAGGGCGACCAGAAAGCCGGCCCAGAAAGAATCCCCGGCTCCGGTGGCATCGACTACCTCCACGGGCAGGGCCGGTACATAGGTAACGTCGCCGCCTTCTGAGAGTAGAATGCCATCGGCTCCCATGGTCAGGACTACGATTTCAGGCCCCATCTCGTGGAACATCGTGATGTAAGTTTCCGGCGCTTCGCCCTCGCCGAAGATGGATTGGGCGTCATCCAGCGAGGGTTTGGTGATGGTGGCATAGCCCAACATGCGGCGTAGGGTATCTTTCGCCTCCCGGTAGTTGGGCCAGATTTGGCGCCTGTAGTTGGGATCGAGCGAGATGATCTTCCCCTGCTCCACCGCCAGCCGGAACGCTTTCTCCACCGCTGCGCGGCAGGGCGGGCGGGAGAGCGAGAAGGTCGAGGCGTGAATCACCTTGGCACGCGCGATGGCCTCTGGGCTCACTTCCGTCGGTTCAAGGTGGTAATCGCCGTCCCGGAAAGCCTCGAAGTCCGGCGTGCCTGTGGTGCGGGAGACAAAGATGATGGTTGTATGTACGCGATGATCCATCACCATATAGTCCGTTATCACGCCGGAGCTTTGCAGTTCTCCTTTGAGGAATTGCCCGAAGGCCCCAATGCCGGTCTTGGAGATGATGGCCGATTTGCCGCCCAGCTTGGCCACGTACACGGCGATATTGGCCGGCGAGCCCCCCTGGTATTTTCGGAAGGTATAAGCGTCGTGCAACGATTCCGCCTCTTCAACGGAGATGAGGTCGATCAGGGTCTCGCCAATAGCGAGGAGGTCCAGGTCACCTGGGGGGATGTTCATGTTTGGCTTAACTCACTTTCGACTTTGCGTCAGGCGGAACCGGCGACGCGAAATTATGACGGCTATCAGGATGGGAAATAGAGCTCGCTCAGTTCGGTCAGCGAGATGTCGTTTTCGGGCTGCGGGTCGCGGAAATAGGGATGGATGGGCAATAATTCGGCCGGGCGCCGGGCGCCTGGAGCAGCCACGATCTCCTTGATTATGTTCAGGTAGTTCTCCGCCGTGCGCTCCCAGGTGTAGCGATCCAGCACCCGCTGCCGGCCGCGCCGAGCGAAACGCTTCCATTCCGCGTTGTAGTCCAGTACCCGCTCCAGGCCGCGGGCGATGTCGGTGGGATCAGCGGGATCGACCAGCACGCCGTACTCTGTCCCGCCGTCCACCAGGCTCTCGCTGGGGCCGCCGTTCTGCGTCACCACCACCGGCAAGCCGGCCGCCGCTGCCTCCAATGGCGCCAATCCGAAGGGCTCATAATGGGCCGTCAGCGCAAAGACGGAACCGCGCCGGGCCAGGAAACGATAGGCCGCCGCCAGGGCCGGTTGTCCCTGCAGGGCGAAGGCGCTGACCTTACCCCAGAGATCGTGGGCCTCGACCACTTCGCGAATCTGAGCGAGTACCTCGCGCTCGGTGGGGCGGGCCGCTGCGTCTTCGTGTAGCGGGTTATCGAGGGCGCCCGTGATCAACACCAAGTTTGCCAGCTCCTGCAATTCTTCGCTCTGGGCGAAGGCTTGTACCAGCCCCAGATGATTCTTCTTGTGGTCGAGTCTGCTGGAGGCCACGATGGCGGGCAGATCACGGCGTCCCTCGTCGATGTCCCGCGCCAGTCGCTCCTCGATATGCTGCTGGGTCTGATCCTCATTTTCGGAGCGGGCGTCGGCGCCGAAGATGTCCAGGTTGACGCCGGGCGGTATCACGGAGAAGCGCCGGTCGTCCTCGACATCCACTGCGCCCCGGTAGGCGTGATGGCTGTACTGCTCGAAGCGTTCCTGGCGCGTGCTGGTGATGTTGACGGCGGAGCGGTTCATGCTCAATCGTTCGGCCATCAGCCTTCTCCCGAAGTGAAAGTGGGCGTCCATCTCAGCTAATCCGGTGCCGTCGGCGGTCTCCTCCGGCGAGACGTGCAGCTTGTCCATCTTCTGCGCACCGAGGGAGTGGGCCGTGAAAGTGAAGGGTGTGCCCGTTTCCTCCTCGATCAGCGCGCCGCAGAGCCCCCCGTCGCCATAATGGGCCGTGAAAGCAGCTGGCATATCGCTCTCCGCCTCGTAGAAGTCGATCAGGTTGGGCACCCATTCTCGCACCAGGTGGGGCCAAAGTAGCTCCTTGCGCAGAAAATGGTCGGGGCCGGCGGGCAAGCGCAGAATGCGCACATTGGGAGCGGAGGGATAGGCGGCGATGGGCTCGGCGAATTCGGGCCATTCAGGGTCGATGATCTGGCGGGTGAGGATATCGACGCGATGTCCCAGCTCGGCCATCGCCAGCGCCACTGATTTGACGTAAACGAGCTGGCCGCCGAAGTCGGGGTGCTCGGTCCAGTAGCTATCTTGGGGGTCAAAGTTACCCTGCGGATTCAAAAATCCAATGTGCATGCTTGCTCCTTTATTGTCACGAGTGCCTCACGAAGTGTTATAGAATACTTATCTTCACCCAGCTTCAATTTTCTCTTTTGCTGCTAACAGCAGCTTTTTAAAGATCTCGAGTACGCCACTTGCGCGACTGCTCCGATAAATGTGTTCAATATTGAGGTCGTTTCCTTGCATCATCAGAACGCTTTGTGCATCTCGAAGGTGTTTATCTGATTCTGTATTCTGATAGGCAATCAGCTTTGCTACCACGATATCTTCTGGGGTGATAAAGTAGGCTGAGTGTCCGGCTTCGTCGTACTGCAATCTTTGGCGACGTTGAAACGACATCCGGGTGAATAGATCACGAGGCAGCGGCACTAAATCCACTTTTGCTCCAGTTGTTGGCTGGATTATATTGAAAGGATAACACCGTCGGATGGAGTCTTGGATGTCCTCTTTGCTAATGTAGTAGTCTGGAATGGGAAATGCCCTGACGAGTGGTGTGATGTGCTCCCACTTTATATCTACCAAGATATCCACATCGATGGTCAAGCGTGGTTCACCGTAGAGAATAGCTGCAAAGCCTCCCACAACCATGTAGGGTATTTCCAGCCGTTCCAGTGCTCTGATCACGTAGGTAAAAAAAGCTTTCAGCTCGTATCCCTTCACTTTTTCCATACTTCACTTGCCGAGGTGAGGATCGCCTTGCATACGCCGTGTCACGTGCCAAGCTAAGTCTTCAGGGGAGAGATCAGGGTGGCGTTGCCGCTCGTTTGCACGCACTGAATCCAGCGCGAACTGGTAGGCCTGAAAGGCTATCTCCAATCGTCGAGCAGGACTCATCTCCCGCCAGATGGTGATTTGGTGCGGATCGGGACGACCGATCTTCCGCCTAAGCGACTCTAAATCATCGCTGCCCAAAGGCATTCTATTTGAAGTAAATGTCTTCTCGCTCACCCGTCAATTTCCTCCCGTAGTTGGGCGGCGGCGCGCTCTGGCAGCTCTTGGCATACGAACAGGCCCAGGTGTTCCACGCCGCCGATCTCCTGCGTGTAGGGCAGAAACTCGAAGTAGAGCCCGGCGCCGGGGCCGTTGCTGGTGACGACATTGTAGGCCAGCTCCCGGCCTATGCGCGGCATGATGGCGTGAATGGCGCGGAGAGCGTCATGCCAGCCCTCGGCGACGGCGGCGCGCTCAGGCCCGTCCAGTTGGTGAAGGTACTTCTTGCTAGTATCCTTGATAATCAGCATCATGTCAAATGGACGGCGCATGAAGTACGGCGTCAGGAGGAGCGCCGGCCCGTAGTCCTTGATGATCAGCTCTGGTCGATTATCTAGCACCTCGCGCAGCATGTGAGCGGAGAACTTCTCGCCGCGCACGTGCTCGAAGCGGCGGTTGTCCTCGAAGTGCTGGGGCATCAGTTTGCTAGCCGCGATCTGCTGATGGCCGTGGATGAGGGAGCTGCCCACGAGATGGCCGTAGTTCTTGATGATGACCACGAAATCGGCGGCTTCGAGCAGCTTTTCCTCCAGCGCGGCCAGCCGATCCATCACAATGGCACAATCCGCGGGCGGCATATTGTGCCAGTCCTTGTCGTGATGGGACGAGGTCCACTGGAGGAAATGGAGGCCGGAGACGTGCTCGTCATCGTTGAAAGGATAAAGAATCGGGTAGAGGTTTTCGTTGATGAAAGTGAACCCCTCGCTCAAGTCTGCCACGTCGATGACGCCCGTCGTCTGGCCCTGGCAGATGAAGCACTCCCGGTCGGGTATCGAGTGGGCCGGTGTCTCCGCCTCCGCTGGCACGTTGTCGTGGGGCCGAAGTGAACGGGAGGAGTGGTACATAATCCGGGCTCCGTTGCGGGGATCGACCTGGTAGGTGCCGTCGGGCAGATAACCCGTGACCTCTTCCCGCACCAACTCGGTCAACTGGGGGATGGAGAGTTCCTCTATCCGCTCGGCCCGCAGGATACGGGCCAACGCCTCACGCGCCAACTGTTGACCCGCCGAACTCCCCCGCACACTTTCCCCTGATCCCATCCCTACTCCTCCCTCAACCCTCAACCCTTATTCCGGTATCTGCCCCACCACGCCTTCGACGAGCCAGTCGAAGGAAAGCAGCGCTTCGTCGCTCATCGTCTCGCCTTCCTCGACGCGCAGCTCGCCGTCTTTATCCTTGATCGGGCCGGTGAAGGGGTGCAGCTCGCCGCTGATGATCTGCTCCTTGGCGGCGTTGACCTCGTCCTGTACGTCCTGGGGCACCATGTCGCCGAAGGGCGCCAGGTCCATGATCCCGTCCGCGATGTGGCCCCAGTAAGCGTGAGTCTCCCACTCATCGTTGTGAGCTTTCTCGACGGTATCCTTGTAGTAGACGCTCCAGTCCCAGATCGGCGCGGTCAGCACGGCGTCCGGCGCCACGTCCTGGGAGATGGCATTATAGCCGATGGCATATGCGCCATTCTCCTGGGCCAGCTTATCCGGCTCGGTGGAGTCACTCTCGCGGGCGATCACGTCGGCGCCGGTATCGAGCAGCGCCTGGGCCGCCTCGCGCTCGGCGGGTGGATTGAACCAGTCCATAATCCAGACCGGGTGCAGTTCCACTTCTGGATTGACGGAGCGAGCGCCCAGAGCGAAGGCGTTCAAGTTGCGCACCACCTCTGGGATGGGGTAGGGCGCGACGTAGCCCAGCACGTTCGACTCGGTCATCCGCCCGGCAGTGATACCGGCCAAGTACCAGCCCTCGTAGCCTCGCCCGTCGTAGATACTTACGTTCTCAGCCGTCTTGTAGCCGGTGCAGTGCTCGAACAGGACATCGGGATACTCCTCGGCCACCGCCATTACCGAGTCCATATAGCCGAAGGATGTGGCGAAGATCATGTCATAGCCCTCTTCGGCGTAGTCGCGGATGACGCGCTCCGCGTCTGGTCCTTCAGGTACATTCTCGCTGTAGGCCGTCTCTACGTAATCCAGATCATCGTCGAGTTTTTGTCGCCCCTGATCGTGGGCGTAGCTCCAGCCCAGATCGCCCACCGGACCGACGTAGATGAAGGCGACTTTTAAGGTCTCCTGGGGCGCTTGTCCGCCCGGCCCGCCACATTGCACGGACAGCAGGCTCAAGGCGACTAGCAAAACGGTCAAAGTCCAACGCTTTCGGGTACTCATTATTTCCTCCTCTTTGGGGTAGAATTTATGGTAGAAACATCACTTCAAGCTATTGAACAGTTCAAGATACTCCGCCAGGTGGCGCGTGGTGAGGAAGTTCTTCCGCACGTGCTCCCTGCCGGCCTGGCCCATCC
>CAZDYW010000040.1:0-13173 GCA_964509655.1 uncultured Anaerolineales bacterium | reverse complement strand
TACACGAAAACACATCCCGCTCAAGGTCACCGTTCAAGATTGCCCAGGTCAATTGCCAATCTTGGCAACTTGAACTACAATATGAGCGGAGGCAAGCTCGCAGAGCAGGGTTTGCTCCGAGCCCCTCAACCACCACTAAGACTCAGAAGGAGGTAAGAACCATGTCTGGTCACAGCAAATGGGCGAATATCAAGCACAAAAAAGCGAAGGAAGATGCCCGACGCGCCAAGCTGTTCACCAAGCTCGTCCGTGAAATAACCGTAGCAGCGCGCCAGGGTGGTGGCGACCCCGAAATGAACATTAGCCTGCGCTTGGCTATCGACAAGGCCAAGGACGCCAACATGCCGAAGGAAAATATCGAACGAGCCATTAAGCGAGGCACCGGCGAGCTCGAAGGTGTTGACCTGGAGGAAGCTATATACGAAGGCTATGGCCCTAACGGGGTAGCCATGATGGTGCATACAGTCACCGACAACAAGAACCGCACAGTCTCCGAACTTCGCGGCGTCTTCACGAAAAAGGGGGGAACGATGGCCGAAGCTGGCGCCGTCGAGTGGCAGTTCGAACGCAAAGGGTACATTTCCCTCCTCCCCGATGGTGTCGACGAGGAAGACCTATTCGAAATTGCAGTGGAAGCCGGAGCCGAGGATATCGAGTTTGGCGAAAAATTGATCGAGATTTACTCCAGCCTAGATCAATTCGAGTCGGTACAGCAAGCGCTGGAGGACGCTGACATTTCTCACGAGACCGCAGAGCTAGCGATGGTACCCAAAACAACGGTGAAGCTGGAGAAGGATAAAGCCTTCCGCGTCATGAAGCTAATCGATGCGCTAGAGGACCTAGACGACGTACAGCAGGTCTACTCAAACTTGGAGATCAGCGACGAGCTGATTACCCAGTACGAAGAGGACAATTAACATCCACGCCATAAACCAAATCCAATGCGCGTTCTAGGCATCGATCCGGGGACAGCCACTACCGGCTATGGTGTGGTTGAAGAGGCGAAAGGAAACCTCAAAGCTCTGACGAGCGGCGTAATTCGAACATCCGCCGACCAAGCACCTCCCACACGCCTGCAATCAATCTACCGAGCAGTGAAGGAGCTAGCACTGAACTGGAAGCCGGACGAAGCCGCAGTCGAGGAGCTATTTTTTAGCAAGAACGTGCGCACGGCGATGAGCGTGGGGCAAGCTCGCGGCGTGGCACTGTTAGCTCTGGCAGACAGTGAGCTCTCCGTGGCAGAATACACACCGCTGGAGATCAAGCAAGCAGTGACAGGATATGGGAGTGCCGACAAGGCCCAGATGCAAGAGATGACACGCTTACTGCTCGGCCTGAAGGAAGCACCGCGACCCGACGACGCTGCCGATGCGCTGGCCGTCGCTATCTGCCACCTCCACTCCGCGCGGATGAAGAATCTCTCTGAGCGAGGAAGAGCGAGATGATCGCTAGAGTCAGCGGGACGGTGTGGAGCATCGGCGAAGATCACGTGGTCATTCGAGCAGGAGGGATTGGCTTCCAAATCTACACACCGAACAATGTATTGGAGAGGCTCGGCGTAGAGCAGCCAGTAGATTTGTTCACCTATTTTCACGTGCGAGAAAATGAGTTGGCACTCTACGGCTTCCTGACCCAGGAAGCACGCTCACTATTCGAGCTGCTATTGAGCGTCTCCGGCGTGGGTCCGAAAGTCGCAAAGGCATTATTGAGCACACTATCCCCCGACCAACTACGCCGCGCCGTACTACAGGACGAGCCGGCTCTGCTCACACGTGTGCCCGGCATCGGCTCTAAGACGGCCAAGAAGCTCATCTTCCATCTGAAGGATAAAATCGCCCCCACAGAAGGGAAAGCCGCCGCCCTCTTGAGTGACATCGACGCCGAAGTCATCGCAGCGCTGACCGGACTGGGGTTCAGCCTGGTCGAAGCCCAGACTGCGATTCAGAGCCTGCCACGCGATGAGGATTTGTCGATTGAAGAACGGGTACGTCATGCGTTGGCCTACCTTGGAGAATAGAGAATTTGTGAATACATTCATTCACAATCTCCCATTCATCATTCATTATTCATCCGATGAGTAAAACAGCAGAGCAGGAATCGAAAGGAACTGAATCCAAGGTACAGCTTGGTTGGCTGCGCCGCTCTGTCGCTCCCAACATCCGCAGCAAAATCGTCTTGCCCTACCTGATTCTCACGTTGATCGTGGCCATCGTCGGCCTCTACGTGGTGACCAACCTGGTGGCCAGTTCTCTAGACGAGCGTTTGACGAATCAGTTACTCGAAGCGGGACGCGTTGTATCGGACAGTGTGGCGCGTCAAGAGACGGAGCATTTGAAAATAGCGCGTACCATAGGTTCCACAACTGGGCTGGCCGAGGCGTTACAAAGTGGAGATCAAGATCAAGTATTCGGATTGGCTCAACCAACGGTCTCCGTGCGGAAATTGGAAAACCTGATCATCGTCGACACAGAGGGCCAAACTATGCTGCACTCGCTCCAGCAGGATGATGGCTCGTTCCAATTTGTGGGAGATGAGTTCGACGCATCTCAGTTGTGGATGGTACAGAGATTGTTAGAGACCAACGATCCCAACAGCATGCCCAAGCGCGGTATTGTACTCAACACAGTGGACCAGCGCTATTACTATCTCACAGCCGTGCCCATCGGTCTGGAGGGAGAAACAGTCGGCGTAATAATCGTCGGCACTTCACTGCGCTCACTGCTATTCCAAATCAAAAACTCCGCCCTCGCCGACGTCGTCATTCATCTAGATGGCGGTAAAGCCATCGCCGCCACATTCGTCGCCGAACAGGCCGAAGATGCGCAGTCCCTGATGGATGAATTATCAATCACGCCAGCCCAATATGAAGCTGTGCTGAGCGATCCTGAAATGGTCACCGGTGAGAATGAAAGGGTTCGCGGTCGCTGGTACCGTCTCGCACGGGCTCCCCTTCGCGTGGCCGATGACACATTAGGCGTATTTACTGTCGCCTTGCCATCAAGCTTCATCGTCCAGACCGGGACAACCAGCCGCAACACCTACACCCTGGTTTTCACCAGCGCGATGATGGTAGTAGTGCTACTAGGCTACTTCATCGCCCAGCGCATCACCGGGCCAATACAAAGGCTGGTTCAAACCTCTCAGGCCGTCGCGGAGGGAGATCTCAATAAACGAACTGGTATCGCGAGCGAGGATGAAATCGGTGTGCTGGCTACCACATTCGATGAGATGACCGTGCGGCTCTCGAAGCGCACCCGGGACCTGGAGGAAGCCCTCGGTCGCTTGCGGGCGATTCTCTCCAGCATCGGCGACGGCGTGGTTCTGGAAGACTTAGACGGTAATTTCATCCCCCTGAACGCCACCGCCGAGAATATCCTGGAAGACCTGACCGATCAGTTCATGCTCGGTTCCTTGCACGATTTCTCCACTGGAGGACAGCCACAAACACAAGCTACATCCAATCCTTGGTTGCTGGATCGCCGCCGCTTTGAGGTCGGCGAGAAAGTAATCAACGCCCACTCAGCCTCCGTTCAAACGGAAGATGGAGATCAACTGGGTGTAGTAATTGTCCTAAGAGACGTGACGGCCCAGGTGGAGGCTGAGCGGCTCAAGGACGCTTTTATCACGCAGATTTCCCATGAATTGCGCACCCCCCTGACAGCGATCAAGGGATACAGCGATCTCCTGGTGATCAGCGCCAGTGACGCGCTCAACGGGGACCAACTCAATTTCCTGCGCACTATCAGCCGCCACACTGAAAATCTGGCCTCGATGATCAACACCCTTCTCGACTTCTCAGAGATGGAGGCTGGCGGGGAACTGGGCCTGCGCCAACATCCTACCCAACTCCTCTCCATTGTCGATGACATAGCCGATAAATGGCGCGACAGGATGGAAGAGGAAAATCTAGCACTTGAGGTGAAAAAGCCGCCCGATCTACCACTTGTGAACGCCGATGCCAAACGACTACAATGGGCCTTCATCAATCTGGTGCGCAACGCTGTAGAATACACACCGGCCGGCGGGCAAGTGACGCTGCGACTTTTCAAGCACGATGGATATGTGCAATTTGATGTCAGCGACACTGGCGTGGGCATCCCAGAAGAAGAACAGAAGTATCTCTTCGACCGCTTCTACCGTGTCGACCAAGCGAGGAAAGACGAATCGCGCGGCCTGGGTCTGGGGCTATACGTGACGAAGGCCATTGTAGAAGCACACGGCGGAAAAATCTCCGTCGACAGCGTAGAGGGCGCTGGTAGCACCTTCAGCGTGCAGTTACCTCAGATGCCGAATGATGAGTGATGAAATAAGCTAGGTTTTTTCAGAAAAGCCTGGGTTCTCACTGTTCACAACGGGGGATGGAGAATGGCAAAGAGAAACCAAGATAAGGCGCGACGCGATTGGCTGATATTTCTCCTGATCCTGCTGCTAGGTTTCTTCTGTCTCTTAGGTACAGCGCAAATAGCGATCCGGCAAAAGCCAACTTGGCAAGTTGAAGCTGATGTGCTATCCAGGCTGGACCCGGACGCAACATGGCAAGCTGAGGAAAAGGTGACGCTCGCGCCCCTCCGTGAAGAGGCGATGACGCCCTGGGATCCTAGCATCTACTTGACTCCCCAAGGAACTCCCTCCCCGGTCCCCACAATGATCATCGCGTCAGTTCCAGCACGCACTCCCACACCTACTCCTACACCATCTCACACGCCCACTCCTCTCCCCTCGCGCACCCCAACTCCTCAAAACACGCCCACCCCCATACCTACACCTACCAGTACACCTTCTCCGACCCCGACATCCACTCAAACTCCCACACCCACCCCGAGTCAGACACCCACTTCAACCCCCGAGCCGACCGAGACATCCACACCGATCATAGACACGCCCACACCATTTGAGCCCACCGACACCGCCACTCACACACCGACACCCACCGATACACCTCCACCGACCGATACTCCCACCCCTGTGCCGCCGCCAGTGGTGCTGAGCATCACACCTAACGAGGGACTGAACACCGCTCCGGTAGCGGTAGTCATCAAGGGAGAAAACTTCATCTCCAAGCCAGCGGCGCGGCTTGGTAGCAACATTTCCATCCAAATCAACAGCGCCACTGCGGACACAATTGAAGGAGTCGTCCCAGCCGGCATACCGGCTGGCGTATACGCACTGACCGTCATCAATCCCGATGGGCAAGCGGATACACTCCCCAATGCATATACGGCGCTCAAGCCATCAAATCCCAATACAACGCTGGAGACAGGTTACTTGTCCCTCTTTGGGCCTGGAGCGCCTGTGACGGAGGGGGACGATGACCACGTGCAGGAAATTTTCTTAGAGGCACCTGAGGGGACTGGAGACCTATATATCCGCATTTTCGACGCTGATGTAGGCGGCGGGGGGATTTTATCGGAGACGATAGACAAGCCGCGTGGGCTCTACAACACAGAGATGGCGTATGAAATTTTCGGAGAGAGTGGTTCGCTAGCGACGGCGACAGCGGGAAAGGACTCGGCCTATCATAACAACTGGGGCCTCGTACTCGGCCCCTTCCCTTCCAGCGCTGGAGAAATGATCTCAGGGGCAACGGGCAACAGACGAAGATTCAGGTTAGTGATAAGAGGAATCAGCGGCGACGATGGGAACGCCTACAACGTGGCTCTGAGCACTGACCCCGCTTCAAACACAGCACCAGCCGGGAGCCGCGCATTCGCTTACATATGGACGTTCCCAATCATTTCCGATTCTTACCAACGGGTGTACCCTTTCGTGCCAGCAGGAACATCGACGCTTACGCAGCACAATCTGGATATGGACAGACCGGCCGGCTCGATGCTGCTGAACACGCCGCTGAGGGACATCGCTATACCGAAGAGCGGATTATCAGGCGACGGGAATGAAGCATCCACCAACCACGAAGTTCAAGCCGGAGAGGACGGGGCAACCTGGGCCATTTCCCTGGAGACATCCACACCGTGGAACGACATCACGCTCTGGGCTGCCGGAGATGGGATACCATTAAAAATATTCACCGCGCCGACGACGGAAGAATGAAGAACGGGAAAATGGAGAATGGAGAATAGCGAACTCATTCATCATTCGCCATTCATCATCCTCAAAACGATAGGAAGGAAAGCCTGATAGCATGAGACCGCGCTACTACCAGGAGGGTAGACCAAGGCAGTCTCTTGCCGATTCTGGTTTTCGCTCTCCACCGCAGCAATATTCCCCCCAATAGAAGAAACCCCCACACTTGTAGACACCTGGAAAGTCAAGGACAAGACATCGCCTGGACTAAAGTGCGCGGATGGATCACCAGCCACCGTCGCGGTGACCAGTCGCCCCGATCCGCCACATGACGCCGCGCAGTCATAACAAGCACATTCCACACTTCCCTCTATCAACCTCGTGCCGGTCGGCGCTGTGTCGCTGACGATGATGTTACTCTGGGCATAGCTCTCACTCGCGTTCGTGACGACGACGTTATACTTAATGCCATCCCCAGCCCAAAGCGGCGCGCCGTTCAAGTCCAAAGCGGTCTTGATGATCTGCAACCCTGGATCCACCACATTGCCACTGGGCAGATAGACCGAGGCCATCTCTTGAGGCTCTTGATTTTGAGTTTCCATCACCACAGCACTTCCGCCGATGGAGGAGACACCATCATTCACCCGCACACGATAGGTCAAGGTAAGAACATCACCAGGGGCTAGTTCATTTATGGAGGCTACGGCAGTGCCACCAAAGTCCTGGGGGGCGAGGGTTCCAGCGGATTGCGGGCGTGGTAGCCCGCCCTGCTGGTCGATAGAGCCCACTAACCTACAAATCGCATCCGGTGAACACTCCACACTGCCCTCCAGCAAAGTCGTGTTCCTCGGCGCAGACCCGGCGACAATTACATCCTCTTGCCCATACGTGCGCGTGTTCGTCACCCACACTTGATATTCGATCTCATCACCTGGATAGAGCGGGCTCCCATTCAAATCAAAGCCTGCGCCGACTAGGCATAGTTCATCCTGCATTCTGATCCAGGTAGCGGCCGCAGCAGCGTCATTTGTATACACAGGATCGGGCCTCGCGCCGGATATAACAGCTTCATTGGTCAAAGTACCACTGATGCCAACATCTACCGTCGCAGTGAAAATGATGAAATCGGAAGCGCCCGATCCCAAACTCGGCGCAGACCAACGTAGCCATTCCTGAGGTGGATTACCAATCAATCCCGCTACGGGTTCCGAGAGCACCGCCGAGGATGTCACCCAACCCCCATATGTCACACTGACCGGCAGCGTGTCGGTGATGACGATATGCTCCGCATCAGATGGCCCCAGATTAGTGTAGAGCAAAGTATAGGTCAAGGGCATACCGGCCACCGCCGAAGCCGAAGCAGACTTAACGATCGCCAAATCCGCCTCAGTCGTGACGGTAGACGATATGTCTCCGAGGTTGTTGACCGGCAAAGGATCGTGAGCAGCGCTGGTGATGACCACGTGGTTGGTGATGCTCCCTTCAACACTCGACGCCGCTGTCGCCGTGAAAATGATAACTCCGGAGGTGTCGGCGGGCAAGGCCGACGTGTACCAGGAAAGTGTGCAAATTGCAAATTGCAAATTGCAAGTTGCAGGTTGCAATTTACAAGTGACGGGGAGGCAGTCAACCGTTGGGGCGGCGAAGTGCGGCGACGAGTGCACTATGCCACCGTAGCCCAAACCGGGCGGCAGCGTGTCGGTGATGAAAGTGTCTTCCGCATCCGATGGGCCGACGTTGGTGTAGACCAATGTGTAGGTAAGCTCATCCCCCGCCATCACGCTCGACGGCCCGAACTTGCTGACCACCAGATCCGCCTTGGATGTGAAGGTCGCCGCGTCGTCACTATTATTATCGAGGCAAGGATCAGAGGCACTGCTGCTGATGAAAGCGCGGTTGGAGATAATCCTATCAGCATCCGGAGCGACCGTCACGGTGAAGACCATCATACCACTCTCGTGAGGGGAGAGCCCCCCCACGTACCAACTCAGCTCGTGCTGTGGAGGATCACCCACCCACGCCAGATCTGGCTCAGAGATCCCTCCTGTGGTTGAAATCAAACCGCCATAGATCACACTGGCTGGCAGCAGATCGGTGATGACCACATCCTGCGCCACCGATGGGCCAGCGTTGGTGTAGGCCAGCGTGTAGGTCAACACCGGATTCACGGAAACCGCTTCGGGCGCCCACTTGCTGATCACCAGATCTGCCTCGGCGGCGACTGTTCCAACATCCATATCCACATTGTTACTCCCATCCGGGTCGTATGTAGCGGCGGTGAAAACAACGTCGTTGGTGATGACTGCGCCCGCCTCCAAATCCACCGTCACCGTGATAATGATTTCATCCGAAGCGCCCGCCTCCAGCATCGGCGCGGACCAACGGAGCCAACGCCGGGATGGATCTCCGCTCCAGCCCGTCGTCGGCCCGTCGAGATAATGAGGATTGCTCACTCCACCCCAGGTCACCCCAGAGGGCAAGGTGTCGGTGACCACAACGTCACGCGCGTGTGACGGCCCGTGATTGGTGTAGACCAGGGTGTAGGTCAGCACATCCCTGGATACCGGCGGGCGCCTAGTAGAGAACTTCTCGACCGCCAGATCCGTCTCGACAGTGATGGTCACCGCTTCGCTATCACCATTGTCACCAGGTTGTAGATCATTGGTAAAGGTGGTGATAGAAACACTGTTGGTGACCATGCCGGAGGCCCCCGGATCCACCGAGGCGACAAAGACAACGGTATCTGTATCGCCGGCCTTCACCGTGGGAGTGTACCAAGAGACCACTTGCCGCGCCGGATCGCCCTCCTCGATCACCACCGGGGCGGAGAACTGCGACTCCAGTACCCTGTCGAACGTCATACCGAGCGGCAAAACATCGGTGATGACAACCTCTCGTGCATCCGACGGGCCGGCGTTGGTGTAAGTCAGCGTGCAGGTCAAATCTGTCCCCGCCGTCACTGTTTTACTAGACTGTAGCGATCCCAATGACGACATAGACTTATCGATGGAAAGGTCAGTCTCGCCGATAGCATAGGTGGTTTGACTGGCTGTATTATTGGAGAATCTAGGGTCGCTACTAGCTGAACTGAGAATATACACATGGTTGAAGATATTCTTCCCATAAGAAAGCACCCCCGATCCCACAGTGACAGTGAAAACTAGCTTCCCGCCGCTGCCAACTGGCAAGGTCGGTGTGTACCAGGTAAGTGTACAAGGGCCAGGGGTGCAATCGACCGTTGGGCCAAAGATTTCCGCGGTCGAACTCACCAAGCCCCCATAAACCACACCGGCTGGCAGTGTATCGGTGATGAAAAGCTCCCTGGTATCCGAAGGGCCATCATTGGTATAAACCAGCGTGTAGGTCAGCCTTTTTCCGGCCACCACAGATGTGACGGGAGAGGTCTTGTCAATCGAGAGGTCGGCCCTGCTGCTTATGATCGTCAGCTCATCGTGATGATTGCCGCCTGGGTAGGGATCATATGTCGTTCCAGTGATACTCACACCATTGGTTATGACACCATAGACTTGCGGCGCCACCGTCACGGTGAAGACGATATTGCCCGCAGCTCCTGGAGCCAATGTCTCTGTATACCAAGAAACCTGGTTCTTCTGAGGGATATGGGTTCCCGGTTCCATCGTCGAGCTCACCACGCCCACATAAGCCAAACCAGCCGGCAACACGTCGGTGATCACGACATCTCGCGCTTGTGAGGGGCCTGCGTTGGCGTAGGAAATAGTATAGGTCAGCTCTCCCCCTCCTACCCTCAACCCAGTGACATTCTTGTCGATCCACAGATCAGCCTCAACTACTACCGTCGTTGAGACCTCTTCGCTATTATTGATAGGAAATGGGTCATAAGTGGAGGCATCGACATATGCCTCGTTAGTGATGACGCCGCTGGCATCGGCGTCCACTGTCACAGTGAAAATGATGGCACCCGAATCGCCCATATTCACATCTAGATCATGCCACGTGATCACGTCCCCCTCCCCCGGCGAACCAGGTGATAAGAAAGGACCTATAATAGACGTGGATTTGTCGACCATCCCGCCATAGGCCACATTGGAGGGCAATGTGTCGGTGACGATCAGGTTCGAAGTGTCCGAGGGACCCAAGTTGGTATAGACCAACGTGTAAGTCACAGGCATCCCAGCCGCTACCTCGGTGCCCCGTCCAGACGCAGCGGACTTGTGAAGCGCCAAATCGGCCTCGGTATTGATCTCCGTCGAGTCCGCGCCCACGTTGTCGGCCGGATCAGGATCATACGTAGTGCTGGTGATGACCACGTCGTTCACAATGACACCATCAGCGCCGGGATCGACAGTCGCAGTGAAGACGATAGTACCTGAAAAGGACTGAGAGGTCGTCGCGGCCGACTGACTCCTCAGCGTTGGCGTATACCAAGCAATCCTCTGTCGCGCCGGATCCCCTCCCCAATTGACACTCATGTTCAATGGCAAAGTGGAGGTCACCAACCCGCCGTAGGTCACACTGAAAGGCAAGGTATCGGTGATCCTCAAATCCTGAGCAACCGATGGGCCAGTGTTGGTATAGCGTAACGTGTAGGTCACAGATTCTCCCGCCTTGACCACGGCCAAAGCATCATCCTTGGTAATTGAGAGATCGGCCTCCGGGACAAAAGTAACAGTCACCGGTTCGCTGATCTTGACGCCATAGATGCTGTTAAGTACAGCAGTATTGGTGATGAAACTCTCCGGGTCCAGGTCCTCACTCGATACAGCGTAACCCACCCGTTGCTCACTGACATTTGCTTCTACTATTCCCACATTCCACACTAAATCTGGCGCCCCGCTTGCATCCGCTCCCACGCCCCAGGCTGTGCCATCGATGTAAGTCGTGCCCTCCGGGATAGTGTCAAAAATCTGGACGTCGACGGCGTCTGCGCTCCCGTGGTTGCCATAGGAAATGGTGTAGGAGAGCGGATCGCCGACTCGCGCGGATGAACCTTCAGCCAGCGGCAACTCGACCGCTTTTTTAACCCATAAATCCACTGTCCCTACCTCGACCTGGTTAGATGGTATCCAGCGATTGATGTATTCCATCGTCTCCTCGCTCTTGACGTACGCGATGTTTTGTAGCGTAGCATCGGGCGGGAGGTCGGAATCCACGCGGACGACCAATCCCACAGTCTCCTGCACACGGGGCCCCATCTCCTCGTCATGCCAACGGATGTGGGTGACAGGCGTGACGGGACGTGTGGATGTCCAAGTAGCGGCATTGTCATAAGAATACTCGATAAATTGATCGCTGCTAGGCGTTGTGGCCGAGATGAGAGTGGTGTAAGCCGGTATCTGCTCGCGCACGTAGACCTGCGTCTGGGTGACCGTATCCGAGGCGTTCTTGTAGGTCAAAGTATAAGTAAGCAATCCACCAGGCGACACCGCATTAGGCTGTGCCGACTTATCGACCGACAAGTCGGCCAACTGGGTTACCATAAGGTTAGACTGGCGGGGAATATCCATATCGCGGTTGAAAGTGGCCCAGTTACGCACCGTCGAACCGGAAGGCAAACCTTCATCGACGCGCACAGCAAAGCTTATTTGGCCCGCCTCGCCAGGGTCGAGGCGGCCCAGTTCTACATAAAGGATAGCATCAAGCGAGTCATAATATCCTTGATCTTCATCTTCCGGATCGGTCAGTGGTTGCCACCCACTCCCATCATTGATCGCCAGACTGCCGGGCGTATAAGAGGTAGAGTCAGGGATAACGTCATGGATTATGACGCCTGTGGCCGCTACACCGCCGATATTTTCATAAGATAGTAGATAGGTGATAACTTCACCCGGCGTGGCAATGGGAGGCCCTGATTTAGTGAACTGAACATCAGGGGCCAGCACAGTAGTCCGGGCCACATTGCTGCCAGCCTCAACTTGTTGCGCATCCTCAATGTACCCCACGTTCTTGATGACAGTGCCCTCCTCCACAAAGCTCTTCACCTCCACAGTAAAATTCACCGCGCCTTCCCCGCCCGGTGGAATGGAAGGTATATCCCACACAATCGTGCCGCTGGTGGGATTATATGTTCCCTCATCAGACGCCGATTGGAATTCTACGTACTGCACAGGCAACACGTCGCGCAATAGAACGTCGGTAGCAGTGACCACCTCGCTGAGGTTGGCGTAGGAAAGCGTGTAAACCAGGGTGTCACCGATTTTGGCCTGTCCGCTGCTGACCGATTTGACCAGATTAAGCGGCCCGATGTAGACAGTAGTCTCATCACGGGGATTGAAGATAGCATCGGAATACTCATGCCTCCCCTGCGCTTCGGCCTGGTTGACACTGGCAGAAAGGTCCACGGTATCCGTAATCCAAGCCTGAAAAGTGAGCTCCAGAATTTGGTCAAGGTCCAGACCAGTCGTGAAATCCCAGGACAACTCGCGGCCATCAACCGTGGGCTCCAAGGCCCCCGTGCTCCCGTCGGGATAAGTGACACGCGAACTGCCCGGCACATAGCTCCAACGCTGGGGCAGATCATCAGTGATGCTCACATCGACCAGGGGCGCGCTATGAGAACGCGCCTCCAGAGTAAAAGTCACCGTCCCACCCTGCGGCGGGAGGATGGTGGGCTCAGCCGTCTTATCGAGCGTGAAAACTGGATTCAGCCAACGCTCTTGCAAGGATGGCGTCGCGAGGCCCAGATCAAGGTAGGGGATCGAGGCGCCGGCAGTGCCCGGATCCTCGCCCCAGACGACAGCGAAATTGCCCGTGGCCCAGACGTGCATCCCCGTGTTATCATTATCGGGATCGAAAATGCGCCTCTGGTCCAGCACGTCCAACGTGAAGGTGTCGTCGATGTCGCCGTCCAGCGGGCTGTAGTCCACAAAGAAGGTCGTATCATCGGCCAGCGGCGTGACCCACACCGGCGAGCCGTTGTTTTGCGGAGGGGTATTGGCATCCCCCGGAGCCCAAGGAACGTAATAATCCGCGGTGAGGTACTTGGCCGGAATGCCGGCGAAGCCCCAGTCATAATTGGTGCCCGATGTGTCAGCGGCCACCACCACGCCGAAAACTCCATCGGGGGAGATGAAACGGGCCGCCGAACCTGAGCCCACGAACTCCCCCCCTCTCTTCTTGGAATAAGGGATGGTCGCGCTAATAAAAGTCGTAGGGCTGATGGCGAAGGTC
>CAZDYW010000039.1:0-13321 GCA_964509655.1 uncultured Anaerolineales bacterium | reverse complement strand
CCCGAAACGGCTTGACCTTGCTGGGAAGCCTTCAGCATGTTATAATTCCCACTTGCATAAGTTTGGCAGATTGATTATAAATTTTTCATCAGGAGGAATTCAAGTATGGGAACCTATCTCAACATTGCTCAAATTATCATCAGCTTGGCCCTGATAGTCGTTATTCTGTTGCAGACCAGACGGGGAGGAATGGGTGGGAGCGTGTTTGGCGGTACGTCGAATGCCATCTATCAAACCAGGCGTGGCCTTGAGCGCACGCTTTTTAACATCACCGTTGGTCTCTCCGTTGCCTTTTTTGTCATCACTCTTATCAACGTCATCGTCGTCGGCTGACTTCGCAAGTCGCTCCATTTTGAGCATATGCGCCTCGGGAATGAGATTGTGTTCTCGGGGCGTTATATCATGCAAGGCGTGCTTCTGAATAAATTATGACTCGTTACATCCGCTGGCAGCTTCTGGTCATTCTCCTCGGCGTTGTGCTGGTTGGCGTATTATTGGCTTACCTCGCTTTCAATTACACCACTGTGCTACGCCCTGGCTATGGGGGCACATATGTCGAGGGTATCGTAGGCTTTCCCCACCATCTGAATCCGCTTTTGAGTGGTTATAATGAGGTCGACCGGGACGTTTGCTCGCTGGTGTTCAGCGGTCTGACGCGCATGAACGAACGTGGAGAGGTGGAGGCAGATCTGGCGCGTGGATGGGACGTCACGTTGGATGGACTGACTTACACATTCTATCTTCGCTCTAACGCCTATTGGCATGATGGTGTCCCCCTCACCTCTGACGACGTGGTATTTACCATTAGCTTATTGCAGGACCCTGATTTCCCTGGCCCTCCTGAGTTGGGTTCCACCCTCTGGCAGCGGGTCGAAGTTAAAAAGGTTGATCCACGTACTGTGCGCTTCACCTTGCCTGAACCTTACGCGCCGTTCCTTGATTATACCACCTTCGGCATTCTACCTGCGCACATGTTGGCTGGGATCCATGCAGCCGACTTGCCGGATGTGAAATTTAATCTCAAGCCGGTAGGCAGTGGGCCCTTCCAGGTAGAGGAGGTCGAAATAAAGGATGGTACGGTCACCTCTATGGTTTTGAAGCAATTTCCACGCTACTATAAAGCACAAGCCTATCTTGACAAGGTTCAGTTCCGGTTTTATCCTAGCCATCAAATGTTGCTAGATGCTTATGAAGCTGGAGATGTGGAAGGGATAGCGCAAGTGTTGCCCGAGGATCTGGAACGTGCATATGATTTCAATGACCTTAATCTTTTCTCCAGCCACGTTGCGGAGTATAGCCTCGTCTTCCTAAACCTGGATCGCTCCGACTTGCCCTTTTTCCAAGAGACCGAGGTGCGTCAAGCATTGTTGTATGCCTTGGATAGGCAGCGTATCATAGATAAAGCCATGGAGGGACAAGGACTGATCGCGCATAGCCCTATCATCCCTGGAACCTGGGCGTATGAGTACAACATTTTGCATTACGGATATGCTCCCGATCATGCTGAGGATTTGATGGATGAAGCCGGATGGGTTTTGCCGGAGGATGGTGATGGCTCGCGGGAGAAAGAAGGGCAGAAACTGGCCTTTACCCTGACAACCTCCAACGACCCTGACCGTGTGGAGGTTGCCGAGATGATTGTGCAGCAGTGGGCCGCAGTCGGCATCAGTACTACGCTGGAGGTGGTATCGCCGCTGGCGCTGCGAGATGTTTTGGAAAATCACGATTTCGACGCCGGTCTTGTTCACTTGATGCTGCCTGGCGATCCCGATCCTTACCCCTTCTGGCACGAGAAACAAATAGATAAAGGGCAGAACTACGCTGGCCTCTCCCATCGGCGCATCAGCGAGGCACTTGAGCAAGCTCGCGTCACCATTAGCCGCGAGCGGCGTCGCGTGCTGTATGAAGAGTTTCAGGAAATCTTCGCTCAAGAGGTCCCGGCATTGTTGCTATATGTCCCGATTTACACCTATGGCGTGGATGATGATGTAAAAAGTGTGCAGATCGGCCCGCTGATGTATCCTTCAGATCGCTTCCGCACCATCTCCAGTTGGTGGATAGTCCACCGCCGTGTCTTTGTCAGTGAGGCGGAAGCAAGATAACTTCCCCCATTCATCTCTTAGCACATTTGATGTTCACCTCGGCCCAGAGATTTCAGCTAAAAATAGATCCCCACTTTTTCTTTTGTAGTGCCACAGACGAAAATCTTGCCCATCGAGCAAGAATCTGATAACAAAATTTATCTTTATGGACGCGGATGTGCAAATGGCTGAAAGTACAATAATCGAAGGTAAGATAGAGAAAAAACGTCGCTTGCCGCGTGGTCGTGTGACCGTTTTCCCCAACTGGTGTAAAGGTTGTGGTCTGTGTGTCGAGTTTTGCCCCGTTGATGTTCTAGAGCAGGGCGAGGACGGGCGTGTCACCGTTGCCCATCCGGATAGGTGTACCGCTTGCCGCTGGTGTGAACTGCATTGCCCGGACTTCGCCATTTTTGTGACGGATATTGAGCCGGGAGAGGTGACAGAGCGAACGGAGGAGGAAGTCGGATGACCGTAAAGCTGATGCAGGGAGATGAGGCTTGCGCTGAAGGAGCTGTCGCCGCTGGTTGCCGCTTCTTCGCTGGCTACCCCATCACCCCGGCCACTGAAATTGCCGAGGTCTTGTCTCGCAGACTTCCCCAGGTAGGTGGTAAGTTCATTCAGATGGAGGATGAGCTTGCTTCTATTGCCGCTGTCATTGGCGCATCGGTGGGAGGGGCCAAGGCGATGACCGCGACCTCTGGCCCGGGCTTCAGTCTGATGCAAGAGAATATCGGCTATGCAGCGATGACGGAGATCCCTTGTGTGATTGTCGACGTACAGCGTCTAGGTCCTTCCACCGGGCGCCCTACCAGCCCTTCCCAGGGCGACGTGATGCAAGCTCGCTGGGGCACCCACGGTGATCATCCTATCATCGCGCTTTCTCCTTCCTCGGTTCGCGATACATTTTATCTGACAGTGAAAGCCTTCAATCTTGCCGAGCGCTACCGCACTCCCGTGGTCGTGTTAATGGACGAGGTCATTGGTCATATGCGCGAGCATGTGGAACTACCTGATTATGACACTATCGAGCAAGTGGAGCGTAATAGCACTACAGTGCCGCCGGAGTGGTACAAGCCTTTTGAGAACTGTCCCACTGACGTACCGCCACTGGTGCCCTTCGGACAGGGCTATCGCTACCACATCACCGGACTACACCACGACGAGCGCGGCTATCCCACAAATCTGCTAGACGAGGTGGCCCCCTGGTTGGAGCGCATTTTCCGCAAGATTGACCGCAGCCTTTCCGACATTTTGCTCTACGAGGAGGATGGCATAGGAGATGCCGATACTTTGGTCATCGCTTACGGGGCCACAGCTCGTTCTGCCCGACACGCTGTCGAGATTGCGCGGGAACGCGGGCGACGGGTTGGCTTCTTGGAGCTCAAGACTATCTGGCCTTTCGCAGAAGAGGTTGTTGAGCACGCTGCTTCCCGGTTACACCACGTCGTGGTGCCCGAAATGAACAGAGGGCAACTGGTACTGGAGGTAGAGCGGGTGATTGGGCGCCACAAAGTGCGCCGCGTCAACCGAGCCGATGGCGAGATGATCCGACCCACTGAGATCGTCGCGGCGATTGAAAATTTGGAAGGGGCAATATGAAACAACAAAGCGAGTCGCTTGTTCATCGACGCTACCTACGCCATAGCAAAAAATTTCCCAATATGTGGTGTGCAGGCTGTGGTAATGGCATCGTTCTTGGTGCCATTATCCGTGCGGTGGACTCCTTGCATTTGGATAAGGATGACGTGGCGATGATCTCTGGCATCGGCTGCGCGGGCCGGATGCCGGTTTATGTTGATTTCGGCACCATGCACACCACCCATGGCCGGGCCTTGGCCTTCGCTACCGGCTTGAAGATGGTGCGGCCTGACATGCGCGTGATTGTGGTGATGGGTGACGGGGATGCTTTGGCTATCGGAGGCAATCATTTCATTCATGCTGCTCGCCGGAATATCGGCTTGACCGCCATTGTGGTCAATAACTCAGCCTATGGGATGACCGGGGGGCAATACTCGCCTACTACCCCCATCGGTGTCGCCGCTGCGACCGCACCTTATGGTCACATTGAGCAACCCTTTCCTATCACCGATCTGGCGAGTACAGCTGGAGCTTCTTTCGTTGCCCGTAGCACCGTCTACCACGTGCAAGAGTTGGAAGGATACATCGCTAGGGCTATCGAAAAGGATGGATTCGCATTAGTGGAGGCGGTCAGTTACTGTCACACAACGATAGGTCGGATCAACCGTTGGGGTACTGCGCCCGATATGATGCGCGGCCTTAAAGAGCAGAGCGTGTCTATCCGGCAGGCAGAAAAGATGAGCGCTGAGGAAAAAGAGGGCAAAATAGTGCGCGGTATCTTCGTGGATCGGGACATCCCGGAATATACGCAGCTTTATGATCAAGTCATCGAACGAGCGCAAAGGGAGGCGGCTTGATGGAGCAGCGCTACGAGGTGCGTTTAGCGGGCACTGGTGGACAAGGTGCTATTTTGGCCGGGATAATTCTGGCCGAAGCGGCGATTCGGGATGGCAAGCAGGTTGTCCAGACCCAATCATATGGCCCAGAGGCGCGCGGGGGCGCAAGTCGTTCTGAGGTCTTGATCTCCGATGGTCAGATCCTTTATCCTGAAGTGATTAACCCTGACATCACACTTTGTATGAGCCAGGAAGCCTGTGATCAGTATAGTGGACAGGTGCAGAAGAACGGGCTGTTGATTTTGGATGCCGATCATGTCTCCAGAGCGCCGACGACGCGGGCGGTGCGAGTTCCAATGACGACATTGGCGCAGGAGATAACGGGACGAGCTATCGTAGCCAACGTGGTGGGGTTGGGTGTGTTGGCTGGGTTGACTGGCTTGGTTTCGCGCGAGGCGTTGGAAGAAGCGGTGCGGGCCCGTGCACCTCGTGGGACAGCGGAGCTTAATCTAAGGGCCCTGGCTGCTGGATACGAAGAGAGCCACGAGTTGAAATGAGGGCTGGCGGCGATTTTGATTTGACACTTTAGCGAAATGAGGTAAAATTAGGCGGAAGTGGGGTGGATTTAGGGCCAATGCCCACGTAGCTCAGCCGGTAGAGCACGCCCTTGGTAAGGGCGAGGCCATGGGTTCAAGTCCCATCGTGGGCTCTAGGCGATTAAGTTAATAGAATAAAATTTGGCCGAAGACGGCTTAAATACACATACAATCAATAGAGGTTCATGGCTAAGAAACCAGTCCGAAGATATATTACTCTTGCTTGCACAGAATGTCGGGAGCGTAATTATACGTCCGAGAAGAATCGGCGTAATGACCCCAACCGTCTTGAGTTGAAAAAGTATTGTCCCCGATGCCACAAGCACACGTTGCATCGAGAGACTAGATAACACATTCACAGGCCAGTAGCTCAACTAGGGAGAGCAGCGGTCTCCAAAACCGAAGGTTGCGGGTTCGATTCCTGCCTGGCCTGCCTATGAGGTTACTTCAAGACACCGCCGTGCGTAATGGCGGTGTCTTGAAGTGTAGGGGGCTGATCATAGAGTTAAGCGTTCCTTAATTTATTCGTACCGATAAATGCGCAAAAGAGGTGCACTAATCGGTTATTCCAGGGAGTCATAATACGTGGCTAGGTCAAGAGCGAAGAAAAATACGGGATCACAGCTATCATGGTTGCGGGATAATGCTGTCACGCGTTATTTGCGTAAAACCCAAGCGGAGGTAAAGAAGGTCCATTGGCCCACTCGCGACGAGGCCGAGAGTTTGACGAAGATCGTTATGATCGTAACGATTTCTATGTCCATTCTGATGGGGCTTCTGGACTACCTATTTGCCTTGGAACTAAGAGGGCTTATCGCTGGCAACGCGGTCGCCATCGGTGTTGTAGTCGTTTCCACCCTTGCGGGTGTAGTTGCTGTAATCATCCTGAATCGACAACGTGCTTAAGGACTCAGAGATTAGATTTTCTCAGTGATGTTGAATCTCTCGCTTTAATAATAATATTTGGGATTAAATTCCCGATCTTTAGCATCAGGTGAACGGATAGCAGAATTATGTGCGCAGAAGAACTTGAACACAACACGACATCTGGGATGTTGGGGGAGGAAGAAGCGGCAGAAACCTCCAAGGATACATCGACGATGAGGGATGTTTCCCCAGAGGCACAACTAGCTGCGCTGGCGAAGCAAAAGACTGCAGAAGGGTTGGAGGAACGAGGAATTGAGCCGCCTGAGCTTGATGATGAGCGAGCTTGGTACGTCATTCATTGCTACTCCGGTCACGAGAATAAAGTCAAACACAACCTGGAACAACGCATTGAGTCGTTGGAGATGCAGGATAAAATCTTTCAGGTAGTCGTTCCGACCGAGGATGAGCTGGAAGTGCGTTACGGCAAGCGTCAGACTGTCGAGCGGCGTATCTTCCCAGGCTACATCCTGGTGCAGATGATTATGACCGACGACTCCTGGTATGCTGTGCGTGATACACCTGGTGTCACTGGCTTTGTGGGAATGGGAGATGAGCCTGTCCCATTGCGTTCTGAAGAGGTACAGGCCATTATGGAGCGTATGGAGGCCGAGGCTCCCAAGATCAAGGTCACATTCAAGCCTGGCCAGAAGGTTCGCATTATCGATGGCCCCTTCGAGGAATTCATTGGCGTGGTGGACGAGATCGACATGGAACGGGCCAAAGTTCGTGTTATGGTTTCATTTTTTGGGCGCGAGACCCCGGTCGAGCTTGATTTCTTACAAGTGGAAAAGACGTAACATTTATTCAAATATTCGTGTTGGAGACGGAGGACGATGAAACAGGTAAAAGCAGTAATCAAGTTGCAAATTCAAGCTGGCAAGGCTAATCCGGCGCCGCCGGTAGGGCCTGCGTTGGCTCAGCATGGCATCAACTTGATGCAATTTTGCAAACAGTATAACGCTCGTACCGCCGGTCAGATAGGCAATATCATACCGGCAGAAATCACCGTTTATCACGATGGGTCGTTTAATTTTATCCTCAAGACACCGCCGACGGCGGACCTGCTCCGCAAGGCCGCTGGGACCGAGAAAGGTTCGTCAGAGCCAAATCGTGAAACAGCAGGGACTGTAACTAGCGCACAGGTCAAGGATATAGCTCAGACTAAGATGCGTGACCTGAATGCTATTGACCTGGATGGCGCTATACGACAGATTGAAGGTACGGCCCGAAGTATGGGAATCCAGATCAAAGATTAGGGCTGATTGAAAAAAGCACTACTAAGACTTTGATCCCCTTTTTAGGTGGGAGGATGTAATCCGTTGGGACCACCATAGGAGGAATAATGCCTAAAAGAGGTAGAAATTACCGTCAAGCGTTAGAGAAAATAGATCGCGAAAGGACTTACTCGCCACGCGAAGCGCTGCAGCTGGTCAAGGATGTAAGCTACGCTAGCTTCGATGAGACTGTGGAGATACATTTCCGTCTGGGTGTTGACCCGCGCCATGCTGATCAACAGGTGCGGGATGTTGTTCGACTCCCTCATGGCCTTGGTAAGGAAGTGCGTGTGTTGGTATTTGCTTCCGGTGAGGCGGAGAGAGCTGCTGAGGAAGCTGGTGCTGATTATGTCGCTTCCGGTGATGAGTGGTTCAAGAAGATTGAGGAGGGCTGGACGGATTTCGACGTGGCCCTTGCTGTACCGGAGATGATGAGCAAAGTGGGACGATTGGGCCGTATCCTGGGACCGCGCGGGCTTATGCCCAATCCCAAGGCCGGTACAATGGTTCCTGCCGATGACCTGCCGCGTATGATCGAGGAAAGCAAAGCTGGTCGTGTGGAGTTCCGGGTGGACAAATATTCAAACCTTCATACTCCCATCGGTAAGGTCAGCTTCACCACTGATAAGTTGCTAGATAATTTCGCAGCGATGGTACATGCGGTCAGAAGAGCCAGGCCGCCGGCCACCAAAGGGCGATATATTAACAAAATCACCGTCACATCCTCAATGGGTCCGGGAATTAAGGTAGATCCTATAGAGGCTCTATCGTTGGAACTTGATTTTTAAGGTATCTGATCTAAACAACCTCAGAGCCAAAGACAGCAGGTGCGTCCAAGGCGCTTAATTGGTGCCTGCCGAGGCTAGGTGTCACTATCCATTTTTGGAAAACTGTCCCTGCGTCGGCATGGCGCAGGGATTTTTGTTTGTTTGACAAAGTCTATATTTGAAATTTGAAGGAGGTGAGCAAGATTGGCGCTTACAAGAGAACAGAAAGTTGAACTTGTTGAACAGTATACTGAGCAGTTTAATCAGAGCCAAGGCATCATTCTGATAAACTACGAGGGCCTGAATGTGAGCCAGATGAGACAGATTAGGGATGCTGCTCGTCCGCTTGGTGGTACATTACAAGTGGTTAAAAACCGGTTACTGGCTCTGGCTTTAGAAGATGTAGGAGTTTCATTGCCGGATGAGTGGTTGATCGGCCCGACGGCTGTTGAATTCTGTCACGACGAAGTACCCCCGTTGGCCAAGGTGATCGTGGATGCACGGAAGGAAGTCGGAGAATTAAGCATCAAAGGTGGATGGATGGAAAAAACCATCCTATCCCCCGATGAGGTGAAGGAAATTGCTGCCCTTCCGTCGCGCGAGGTGCTCTTGGCCCAGGTACTCGGTGCTATCAATGGACCTGCCCGTCAGGTAGCCGGTGTGGTCGCCAGTGGGGTGCGGCAAGTTATGAACGTGTTGCAAGCATATGTTGACAAGCTTGAAGAGTCTGGCGGCTCTGCTGGGGCCGAGGCAGCACAGGCTGCCGAAGTCGCTTGATGCATCTTGATGGATACTAGCATCGAACTACCGATGCGAAGTATGATTTATGTTTAGTAAATAACAAAATAGGGAGGAAAAAATACAATGGCAGATCTCGAAATGCTTGTTGAGGAGATCAGCAAACTTACGTTGATGGAAGCATCCAGCTTGGTTGAGATGTTGGAGGAAAAGCTAGGTGTTAGTGCAGCAGCTCCTATGGCAATGGGGGCGATGCCCGCCGCCGCTGCCGCCGAGGAGGAGGAAGAGGAAAAGACGGAATTTGATGTCGTTCTCAAGGAAATCGGCCCCAAGAAGATCCAGGTTATCAAGGCTGTGCGTAAGCTCACGGCGCTGGGCCTGCGGGAATCGAAAGAGGTAGTGGATGGCGCTCCTAATGCTGTACTGGAAGCCGTCTCCAAGGAGGCTGCTGAGGACGCCAAGGCGCAGCTTGAAGAGGCTGGCGCCGTCGTCGAGCTTCAATAGGTTGGCCTGTTTATCCTACAACTTTGAGAGCTTTAGACTGTAAAGTCATCATACAGGAGCCGCCTCAGTTGAGGCGGCTTCTGTGTTGATGAGGTACTACTTCCCCGCTACTACTTGGAGGAACCCGTCATATCCAGTTACACTCTTCTGATCGGAAGCGGTCTGTTGAGTGGCGCTCTGCTGATATGCTTGACCGCTCGCCGTCGAGGGTTTGAAGTGATACACGCGCTGAACGGCGCACTGCTCGCCGCAGCAAGTGGAATACTGAGCGCCCGTTTCGCCTATGTCATCTACCATTGGGATTACTACCGATGCCATTTGAACCTGGCGATACAGTTCAAGGATGGAGGACTGGCTTGGCATGGGGGCCTCATCGGCGGGCTGCTCGCCGTGATCTCCTACTGTGCTGTCCAGCGGATTTCACTCGCAGCGATGTTGGATTTGTTGGCTCCAGGAATAGCAGCAATTGCCGTCGGCGCTTGGCTGGGGTGTTTCATGGCCAATTGTGCCTACGGCGTGGAGACATATCCAGGGCAAGGGCTGCTCTGGCGCTTGAGCCTAGATTTGCCGGACATATACGGCATTCGAGCGCCAAGGGTGGCGGTCCAATTGTTGGGCGCCGCTTGGAGCGTGGCGGTGCTGATAGTGATGCTTATCATTGGACAGCATAAGCGCTTCACAGGTCTGGCTTTTCCCCTCTGGTTGAGCCTTTATTGCTTTGGCGCTTTCTGGCTGGGATTCGCGCGGGCTGATGAGGTGAGGCGGATAGCGGGGTGGCGTGCTGATCAATTAGCGGATGCGGCGTTATTCGTGATCGCAGCCGCTTCACTGATCGTGGGAGAATTGAAGGAGAAAGTACGCGATGATCGAAATTGACATACCGGGGCGCGGTATTTATCGACTGGAACATCTAGTGCTAGACGTCAACGGGACTATAGCGTTGGACGGGCAGTTGATGGAAGGAGTAGCCCGGCGGGTGACTGAGTTGTGCTCATCGGTCGAGGTTTCTTTGCTCACCGCTGACACGCGCGGGCGCCAGAAATTCATCGACGCCGAATTAGGTATGAAAGCTGTGCGCATCACGCCCAAGGATGAAGCGGCGCAGAAAGCGTCCTACGTGCGCGATTTGGGAAACAAGGGTGTCTGTGCCATCGGCAACGGAGCCAACGACGCCGGCATATTGAGCGAAGCTGAACTGGGTATCGCCGTGATGGGTATGGAGGGCTTGGCTCTGGAGACCTTGAGCGTGGCCGACGTCGTAGTTCCTAACGTCAATGCTGCGCTGGATCTGCTACTGAACCCGATGCGGCTTGTAGCTACCTTGCGTCGCTAGAGAAACTCATCACCAACTGATCCCGCTCGTCATAAGTGTAGATCGCGAAGAACGGCGGATCTTTTGGCCCCATTGCTAAAACGCGCGGTAATAGTCTCGGCAAATCCTCGACCAAGTCAATCTCGTCCAATTGATCGCGCGGGATCCATTCTGGCTTTCCTTCCTCCGATGAGAGGAGTTTGCGCGTCGTGGCCGTGGCGGTGAAGACGAAGAGCATCACGCCGGGTTGGTGCACATCCAGGGGGATATTTATCACGCCTCGGAAGCGCATGTCGTGCACTGTCAGGCCGGTTTCCTCCTCTATCTCGCGCAAAGCGGCGGTGTATACATCCTCGCTTGGCTCCAAGTGTCCACCGACGCCGTTGTACTTGTCGGGCCAGATATGCTTATCGGAGGCGCCGCGCAGCAGCAGGACATCCTCCCCGTGAGTTATGAAGCACAACGTACGCGGAAAAGCCTGATACCGATCCGCTATGACCTTCTGATCCTCTCGCCCCATCTTGAGATTATGAGCCGAGTCGGCTAGCCGCCTTTGGGATGACCGACGGGGATGATGTAGAGCGGATCTTCATTATCCGGTAAGGCCAACACATGCTTGGTGGGTCCATCGTTGAAAGCGGCGACGGGAACTCCGCCTAACCCCAGCGCGATAGCCTGTAGGAGCAAGTTTTCTGCGGCGTGCCCGGCGTCCATTGGCACGTATCGCTGTCCTCCCCGATCCTTGTATCGCTCGGTAGTGCGCTTAAAAACCGCGCTGATAATAATCACGCATGGTGCTTCGGCGATGAAATTCTGGCGCCAAGCGGCCTCGACGAGGTCATCTCTCACATCAAGCCCTATGTGGCGGCTTAGGAAGTGACCGCTTGGATGATAGCGCCACATCCCATCGGCACGACAGACGTAGAAGACCAGTGGATGTCTCCCGCCAGCCGAAGGCGCTGCTCGCTGTGTATCCCGCTCGCCCGTTATTCCTTGAGCAGACCACAGAAGTTGCCCGATCTCTTCCAGTGTCAGAACCTCTGGTGTAAAGCGTCTTACAGAGCGCCGCTGATTTATAACTTCCTCCAGCGACATTGGCCCACTGATGCGTGGTTTGGGTAGGGTGAGACGTGGCACTGTCATAGTTATTTACCTCCAAAATATGGGGGGAAAACGCGGTTGGCTTGATAAAAGCATGTGGATTCTACCCCGACTGAGGGGGGAACGCAAGTCTCATTGCCTCAGCCCAAGCTCTCGGGTGAAAAGGCAAGTACTTGTCGATGGAAGCGACAGGGATGATGTGTATAAGCTTGGCACACGTTTGGAACATCGGTTATATCCAGAAAGGGTTCAACCTCCCAGGAGCGCAGGCAACGAACGAGATGACAGAGAGGCAATCCGACCACATTGGCATAGCAACCTTGCAACTGGGCGACGGGATGAAAGCCATTGTGCTGGATGGCATAAGCGCCGGCCTTGTCCAACGGATCGCCGCTGGTCACGTAGGCTGCTATCTCCCCATCCGTATAATCTCGCATCGTAACCTCGGTCTCGGCCAGATCGGTCAGCATACGGGCTGATAATGCTTCTCGCAAGGTGATCGCGCTGTAGACGGTGTGGGATCGACCGCGCAAGCGGCGCAGCATCGCCTTCGCATCGGCGGCATCGCTCGGCTTGCCCAGGATTTGACCCTCAAACGCGACTATGGTATCACAGGTGATGATCGTCGTCTCCGCGGATAGATCAGTGCACGCGCTCGCTGCGGCCTTAGCCTTGGCGCGACTCAGCCGGACGACTAGTTCTGGGGGCGACTCGCCTGGATGCGGTATCTCTCTTATGTCCGTCGCAGTCACGTCAAATGGCAGCCCTAATAACGCCAGCAACTCACGACGGCGCGGGGATTGAGAGGCTAATAGCAGCTTATTTTCACTCATAGCGGGCAATATTGTAGCATAGATTTTCCAGTTGCGCTCGTTTTTTCCAACACTGGCGCGGGCGACGCCACCAGCGTGACGATCACCGACGTGGTTCAGGTCAGCATGACGGTGCAGAACGTCATCAGTGACTGCAACGTGGCCATCACCAAGACTGTCAGCGGCGGCTACACCTACACCTGGGACGTGGATGAGATGGCGCAGGGCGAGGGCGGCATGATCACTATCACCGGCACTCTCAGCGAGTCGCTGTACGAACATGGCGACCACACCTTCGCCAACCGTGCCGAGATCACCAAGACCATCACCGACGACGAATCTGGCAATGACAGCGACGAGGCGGACGTGAAGGTGACGGACGCCGATCTGAAGATAAGCAAGGAGGCCAGCGACCTGACACCGGCCCCGGACTGGAACGTCGTCTACACCCTCACCGTGACTAACGACGGCCCCGACGACGCGACGAGCGTGGTGGGCAGCGACACGTTGCCGGTCAGCGTGACCTATCAGTCGCACAGCGGCGATGGGAGCTACGAGGACGCCAGCGGCACCTGGGACGTGGGCAACCTGAACGACGACGACAGCGCCACACTGCACATCGTGGTCGAGGTGGTCACTGGCACGGAAGGTCTCATCATCACTAACACTGCCGCCGTCAGCGAATCGCTCTTGACCGATCTGTCCCCGGCGAACGACGCGGTGGCCGCCAACATCACGCCGTGGGGCGGCGGCACGCTGACCCACACCGACCGGGGGCTGACCACCACGGTGGAG
>CAZDYW010000038.1:0-13683 GCA_964509655.1 uncultured Anaerolineales bacterium | reverse complement strand
CCATACTATGACCACATCCCTACGCATTATACTGATCTTGTTAGTCCTGAGCCTGCTGGCTCTGATAGTGACCGGTTCGCCCATTTACCTGCGCTTGAGCTACCTATGGGCCTTTCTGGTGGCTGTAAGCTGGGTTTGGTCCAAGCTCGCTTTGCGTAAGGTCCATTTGCAGCGCAGCACGCGCATGCTACGCGCCTACGTGGGCCAGGTCTTCGAAGAGCGCTTCGCGGTCCGGAATGCTGGTCGCTTGCCGCGCCTCTGGCTCGAAGTGCGCGACCAGTCCGACCTGCCGGGCTCCCAGGGCTCGCGCGTCCTCACATTGGTGGGGGGCAGCGAACGCCGCACCTATCGCGCCCGAACGCGCCTGGTGCAGCGTGGAATGTTCTCGTTGGGGCCGACGATGTTGATCTCGGGCGATCTCTTCGGCCTTTTCCCCGTCAGTTCCACAATTCCCTCGGACGCTACCCTGCTGGTCTATCCCATGATGGTGGAAATTCACGCCTTCCCCAGCCCGCCGGGCCTGCTGCCGGGCGGGGAAGCGCTGCGCCTTCGCACCCATCAGGTGACGCCCAATGCCTCCAGTGTGCGCGATTACGTGCCGGGCGATTCCTTGAACCGCATCCATTGGCCGAGCACGGCGCGAAAAAACAAGATGATGGTCAAGGAGTTCGAGCTGGACCCGCTGGCGGAGGTTTGGATTTTCCTGGACGCGGATCGGAGCGTGCAGGCCGAGCATCCCTACTCCCTACCGGAGATGGCCGTCGGCGCTTCCTGGCACCCCTGGGAGGAGGTCGAGTTGCCGCCCTCGACGGAGGAGTACGCCGTGAGCATCGCGGCCTCCCTGGGACGTCATTTCCTGCGCCGTGGGCGTGCGGTGGGATTAGTCAGCTACCATCAAGCCTCCGCCCACGGCATGAGCGTCTTGCCGCCCGACCGTGGGGGGCGACAACTGGGTAAAATTTTGGAGTTGCTGGCTCCCTTGCACGCGCGGGGCGATCTGCCCATCTCCGCCCTGGCGACGGCCCAGGCCCAGCAGTTGCCGCGTGGCAGCACGGCGATCTTGATCACGCCCTCCGTCCAGCCGGAGGTCGCGCTGGCGGTGGACCTTCTGTCCCGGCGCGGCGTGCGCCCCGTGGTAGTCCTGCTGGACCCGGAATCTTTCGGCGGCCCGCCGGGCGCGGATGATTTGGCAGAGACCATCGCGGCCTTTGGTGCTCCGGTTTGCCGCGTGGCGAGGGGGGATGACTTGGAAAATGCCCTGAGCGTGGCGGTGCATGAGAGGGCGATCAGAGTAACGCGGAGGTTGGCCTTATGAAGGCTGAAGCCAAGCCGGTACTTGTACCTGCATCTTTCCGCTGGTGGGACTGGCCCGCCGTTTTGTTGTTGATCCTCAGCCTATTCACTGCCACCGGCAGGTTGATCGCCACCGAGTGGGTCGATCACCTGCGTCTGGTGCAGACCTTGGCCTTTTTCGGGGGGATCGCTGGCTTGCTCCTGGGGCGGAGCCGCTTCTCTTCCGGCCTGGTCATTTTCTTCGCTTCCGCATATGGCCTGTTCGCCGTCCCCTGGCAGCTGGGCCTCACGCTGGAACATATTTCGGAGGAGGCCCTTTGGAGTGACAGGCTGATCATCCTGGGCGGGCGGCTGCTCAGCACCCTGGGCCAACTGGTGCGGCGTGAGCCTATTCAGGACCCAATGCTTTTTCTTTGTAGCATGGCCTGTCTCTTCTGGATTTTGGGAGTATACGCTGGCTACAATCTGGTGCGTCACGGAGATGCATGGCGCGTAGTCCTGCCCGCTGGCCTGACGTTGATCATGATCCATACCTCCGATCCCTACGTCCTGCGTCGGACCTGGTATCTGGCCGCCTATCTGGCTTTATCTCTCTTGCTGATCGCTCGCCTGACCTACCTGCGCCTCAACGCGCGATGGCAGCAGACCGATACTCGTGTGCCGCCGCTGGCCGCCCTCGATTTCAGCTACGTCATCGTGGGCGTCACTGCGCTCATCATCTTGCTGGCATGGGCCGTGCCCGTCGTGGCGGAATCACTGCCGGATGTCAGAGAGATGTGGCAAGAGGTCATCCGCCCTTGGCGGGAGCGGTCGGACGAAATCTTCGCCTCTCTCCGTCGTCAGGGCGGCGTGATCACCGTGGCCGATTATTACAGCGACAGCTTCCCCTTGGGCCGCGGAAGGAAGCTCACCGATGCCCTAGTCCTGGCGGTCCAGGCTCCCCCCGGTCAGGCCCCCGGCGAGCGCTATTATTGGCGTGCCCGCGTCTATGATCATTACGCCGATGGTCAATGGAGCAGCACGGCCCTCACCACCACGCGCACGGTCGAGCCTTCTGAGTTCGGCCTTTCGGATTTCGATCTCTCCACATCCATAGGTTCTTCCACAGATCCTCTGGAGGGGCGGCGCGAGATAACTTTTACCTTCACTTCCCCCATTCCGCGCGTCACGCTCTACGCCGCCCCGCAGCCGCTCTGGGTCAATCGCCGCGTCGATGTTGACCTGGCCCAAAATCCCGATGGCGCGGTCGACCTGGCCGCCCTGCATGCCACTCCCCCGCTGCCGGCTGGAGAATCATATTCCGCCCGCTCCGCTATCGCCAGCGTCACCATCTCCCAACTGCGGGAGGCCGGTGCTGAATATCCGGACTGGGTCGTCGAACGATACTTGAAGATCCCCTCCACCATCACGCCGCGCATGCGGGAGTTGGCGCGGCAGATCGCGGTCGGTGAGGAGACGCCTTACGATGTCGCTTCTTCCATCACCGATTATCTGCGCACGGTCATCCGTTACAGCGAGACTATCACCGGCTCCGTCCCGACTGGGCAAGAGCCCTTGGACTGGTTTCTCTTCGATCTGCGCGAGGGCTTTTGTAATTATTACGCCTCGGCTGAGGTCATCATGCTCCGCTCTGTGGGGATACCGGCGCGGCTGGCCGTCGGCTTCTCCCAGGGCGAGCAGCAGCTCCAGAGCAACACCTATCTGGTGCGTCAGCAAGACGCCCACGCCTGGGTCGAGGTCTACTTCCCCGGCCTGGGCTGGATCGAGTTTGAACCCACAGCTTCCCAGAACCCCATCTATCGCCCCTTGGGGCTCGATTTTGAGGAGGATGATGAGCTCTACCGTCCCTCTGGGGACACCCGCGATCAATGGCGCGATCGTCTCGATAGACTGGAGGGCATGGACGAGATCTATCCGGAAGGTGGGCCGCTGCCCACTCCCAGCCTGACCGAGCGCTTAAGTTCCACTTATTGGGTGATTGGCATCTTGATATGTTTGGCCTTGCTCTTGGGCATCCTCGTCTGGCGCATGCGGCGGAACCGGGGGATGGGCCGCTCATTTTCCCCGGCGCCGGTCATTCTGGAAAAGAGCCTGCTTCGCCTGGGATTGCGCCCCCCGAAGTTCCTGCGCCGTTGGGCCGGATGGGCCGCGCTGCTGCCTTTGGAGCGAGCCTATGCGGAGATCGACCGGGCTCTAGATCGCCTCAGTGTCCCCTTGTTGCCCGCCAGCACCCCCGCCGAGCGTGCGGCCACTTTGGCACGCGCACTTCCCCTAGCCTCGGACCCCGTTCAGCGCTTGCTGGGCGAGTATCAAGTCACAGCTTACAGTCCTCGTTTCGGTAATCTCCACACCGCGCAGGAGGCCGCGCGCGCTATACGCCGGCTCTCCTGGCGCCTCAGGCTTCGCCGCCTTTTGAAACTTCCAGATTCCGACAAGGTGTGTTAAACTTAATAGCTCTTTGGGACCCTGCTTTCCCCACTCACTTCCCTCTCCCTCAAAGGGAGAGGGTTAGGGTGAGGGTTATTATGATTGCTGATGGGGCGCTTTCCCCCTCACCCTAGCCCTCTCCCCCACGGGGAGAGGGAAGTGAGGCGCTTGTGTTCCGACCCGTGTGATGTTATACTCAAGCCTTGGAGGAAGGAATGACATACCGTCAAGGTATTGGAATCATCTTAGCTATAGTAACTCTGCTTATAACTGCGTGCAATCCTCAAGTCGTGACCGTCGTCGTGACGAGGGCGCCAGAGACCGTCGTGGTTACGCAGACGCCCCTGCCTTCGCCCACGGCGCCTCCACCGGAACCCAAATTGCTCGACGTCTGTCTCATCGGCGAGCCCGACACGCTCTACCTCTACGGCGATTCACACATAGCCGCCACAAAGCACGTCATGCAGGCCCTTTATGATGGCCCTATCGACCACCGGAATTACGCCTATCAACCGGTGATCTTGAAGAAGCTGCCGAGCATCGTCGATGGCGACGCCATTACACGCGCGGTGCGTGTGCGTGAGGGTGAGCCCATCGTTGACGTGAGCGGTGAGGTTGTGGATTTGGCGGAGGGGGTGCTCCTCCGTCCCCTCGGTTGCCACTCCGACGAGTGCGCCATAGAGTTCACGCCCGAAACCGAGACGGTGAAGATGGAACTTATGGAAACTACCTTCACGCTGCGCGAGGACGTGACTTGGTCTGACGGTGAGCCGCTTACGGCGACTGACTCCGTCTTTGCCTTCGAGGTCGCCTCCGCTCCCGTCACGCCGGGGAGTTCTTATCTCGTGCAGCGAACCATCAGCTATCGTGCGCTTGATGACTATCGGGTGAAGTGGGTCGGCCTGCCGGGGTTCATCGACGAGACCTACATGGCGAATTTCTTTCCCCCTCTCCCGCGCCATCAACTGGAGGATCAGTCTCCGGCGGCCTTGTTGCGGGCGGATGAGACGCGCCGCTTTCCCATGGGATGGGGTCCGTTCGTCATCGCGGAGTGGGTACAGGGGGAGCGGATTGTGCTTTCGCGCAATCCCAATTACTTCCGCGCTTCCGAGGGATTGCCTTACCTGGACCGTGTAGTTTTCAAGTTTACCAGCGATGCCTCGGAGATGACGGCCAAGCTCTTGTCGGGTGAGTGTGACGTCGGCGTGCATGATGCCGACTTTGGTGATCTGATGTCTATGCTGACCCAGGCTGAGGATAGCGGTTTGCTGAATGTGGTCTCGTCGCCCGGCAATGGCTGGGAGCATATTGATTTTGGCATTGCGCCCGTTTCCGATTATGAGCGGGCCGACTTTTTCGGCGATGTGCGCGTGCGGCAGGCTATTGCCCAGTGCGTCGACCGTCAATCTATCGTGGACGAGGTCACCTATGGACGCAGCGTCGTGACCGATAGCTACCTGCCGCCCGGTCATCCTCTCTACGCCGGGGAGCCTTTGACCCATTGGGAATATGACCCGGCAACTGGCCGGGCTCTCTTGGAGGAAGTGGGGTGGCTGGAGAGCGAGAATGGCGTGCGTGTGGCTCAAGATGTGGAAGGAGTGCGCGACGATACGCCTTTCGAGGTGACATTGTTGACTTCCGAGGATAGCCCCGTCTCGCAGCAGGTGGCCCGTATCGTCAAGGCCCAACTGGCCGATTGTGGTATTCGCGTCAATCTGGAGTCTCGGCCAGCGTGGGAGCTTTTCGCCGATGGGCCGGAAGGTCCTTTCTTTGGGCGCCGGTTTGATATGGTCGAGACGGCTTGGTGGTTCAATGCTCTGCCGCCTTGTGGTCATTATCTATCTTCCGAGACGCCGGATGATGGACAATGGCACGGCGACAATCCCAGCGGCTACAGTAACCCTGAGTATGATGCGGCTTGCCGTTCGGCGCTTCAGGAGTTGCCAGGCTCATCAAGCTATGAGGAATATCATAAGCGGGCGCAGGTAATCTTCTCGGAGGATATTCCAGCGCTTCCGCTATTTATGCGCTTGCGCATCGCTGTGGCTCGCTCGAACGTGTTAGGCTTGACGATGAACGCTACCTCCGCGAGCGAGTTGTGGAATATTGAGGTCTTGGATTTGATTGATGAGTGAAATGGAAAAGTCAGCGCCGCCTCGTATTTTAATCGTCGAAGATAATCCTGAGATGCTGGAGTTCATACAGGCTATGTTGGCCCAGGTGCGCTGCGAAGTTTTGACCGCTTGCTCTGGTGAGGAAGCCTTGGATGTCCTGCACCGGAAGCAGTCTGAGGGGCGCGAGGTGGATTTGGTTCTGCTGGACATAATGATGCCGCGGATGGATGGGTACGAGGTGATCGCCCGTGTGAAGGCCAATCCCAGCCTCCGCAATACTTCCTTCATCGTCACCACAGCCCTTGATTCGGTCAGTGATAAGACATTGGGTCTTGGTATGGGGGCGGATGACTACTTGACCAAGCCCTTCGATCCACGTGAGTTGCTGGCTCGCATCGATGCCGTGATGCGCATTCGGCGTAGCGAGCGGGCGCTGCGTCGAAGAAATGAGGAACTGGCCGCCCTAATCGAGATCAACCGCGTCGTCACCTCCAGCCTGGATCTGGATGAAGTTCTTGAATCTACGATGCAGGGCATTCGCGAGATATTGCAGGTTGAGGGAGGCTCGTTGGTCCTGTTGGATGAGGAGACTGAAGAACTGACCTTCCGCAAGACGCTGAGCCCGGATCAACGTTGGATCACGGGGCGGACTATTCAGCCGGGCGAGGGCATCGTAGGATACGTCATAGAATCGGGGGCCCCGCGATTGGTCAACAACGTTGAGCGCGATCCCCATTTCTCCGCCGAGGTCAGCGAGGTGGCGGGGATCACGCCGGAGGCCATTCTTTGTGTGCCCTTGAGGATTCACGACCGCATCATCGGGGCCATTGAGGTCGTCAACAAGTTGGATGGCGCTTTCAACAAGCGGGATATGGAGCTGCTTCAAGCTATGGCGGCCTCGGTCGCCGGCGCGGTGGATAACGCGAACCTTTATTCAGAGTTGTCCGAATTTACGGAGGAACTGGAGCGCTCCCAGGCCCAGTTGATCCAGGCGGAGAAGATGGCCGCTATCGGGCGTCTTGCTGCCTCTTTGGCCCATGAGATCAACAATCCGCTGCAAGCGATCCATAACAGCTTGCATTTGAGCCTTCATGAGGGGCTGGATAGCGATAAGCGCTTGCAATACTTGAAGATGACACAGAGCGAAGTGCAGCGCTTGATCGAGATCGTGCAGCGTATGCTGGATTTCTATCGCCCTTCGCGCGGCAGCGAGGAGCCCACGAGCGTCAATGACATCTTGGAAAATGTGCTGAAATTGACCCAGAAGCGGCTTCAGCACAGTAACATTCGTGTTCATACCGAGCTTGCCGATGATCTATCTCCTGTGCCTATGGTGGCCGATCAGATCAGCCAGGTATTTTTGAATGTAGTTATCAATGCTGTTGAGGCTATGCCTTCAGGCGGTGACCTTTGGCTGGAGACGTTGAATTCGGAGGATGAAGAGGATCTCTTGATCAAGTTCAGGGATAGCGGGGAGGGCATGTCCTCGGAGCAGATGGGGAATCTTTTTGAACCGTTCTACACGACTAAGTCGGATGGCACTGGGCTAGGGCTAGCGATCAGCTATGGTATTGTCGAGCGACATGGTGGTGCTATAGAGGTAAAAAGTCACCAAGGTCGAGGTTCTACTTTTACGGTAAGGTTGCCTGTAAATCCGGAAAGCTCGTAGAGACAGTGGGGGAAGAATGATGGAACAGGGAAGAGCGCACATAATGGTAGTGGATGACGAAGCGGTGACGCGCGTCTCATTGGCGGAAGTCTTGAGATTGGAGGGCTACCAAGTTGCCACCGCTGCTAGCGGTGAGGAGGCATTGAGCCTGTTGAGTAAAAGTGAACCTTTTGATCTCATCGTGCTCGACCTTAAAATGCCGGGGATGGATGGCTTGGAAGTTACCGAAGCTGTGAGGAAGCGATCCTCTGGCACCGTCATTGTCCTGCTAACCGCATTTGGTACTATGGAAACGGCGATTGAGGCCATTAGGAAGGGCGCTCATGATTATTTGCTCAAACCCTGTCCGATACCGGAAATTTTGGAAAGTGTGCATAAAGGTCTGGCGAAGCGCAAACAGGAGCAACAACGTCGACACTTGGTCACTCAGTTGAGGCAGACACTGCACGAATTGGACGCTGTGGAGAGCGGGGAAACATTGGAGGAGTCTGAGATGACTTCCCAGAAATCCGATCGTTTCCTCAAAGTACGCGACGTGGTGGTGGATCGGCAGAAGCATGTCGCCATGCTGCGTGGCGAATCGCTGGATTTGACGCCGACCGAGTTCAAGATATTGGCTTGCTTGATAGAAACTCCGGATCAAGTTTGGAAGCCGCAGGAGTTGGTGCGGCGTGCCCGTGGATATGAAACGGATACCCATGGCGCTCGTGCCATAATTCGCGTTCATATCCGTCGTTTGCGCAAAAAGTTGGAGCCGGATCCCTCTCAGCCTCACTACATCCTCAACGTCCGCGGTGTAGGGTATATGTTCTCCACTTCCCCCGACACAGATAGCGCTGATTGATGGGTTATTTGGACATCTTTTTATCCTCGTAACTAAATCGTAATCTCTTCGCAACACCCGATCCTCCTGTTTTATGGTATCCTTGTCCATATAGATGCGAATACGTATGCCACACATATTCCACTTCTTTTCCGGAAGTCATAATGGGTAGATCTCAAATACAAGCGCGGTTGTGCTTATCGATAAAGCCGTTTCTGTAATTTCCGGGAAGGTTTGCATATCCGATTATTGCAAATAGGTGAGGCAGCTTTGAGGTAACTTATGGGTATGGTCTTGTTTGACAAGGTGAAGGATTGCATGGCGTGGAATGGGACGGATCAAGCGCATATTTTTCAGTTGCGCGATTGGTTGGATGCTGACATCGATGGGGTGATCGAGGGCTTCGGCGAGCAGTTGGCGCATGCCAAGGGGAAGCAATCGCTGATGGCCAACGCCCGTTTTGTTCGGCGCTTGCATGCTATGCTTCACGAGTGGCTGGCAGGCTTACTCAACGGTGCATTTGATGAGGAGTACGCTGAAGAACGCCGGTCGTTTGGGGAGCAGCTGGTAGGACTTGATCTGAACTTCGGTGACATCATTTTACTTGCGAGTATGGCGCGGAAGGAGTTATCCGAGATTGCGCTGGAGCGACTGGAGGAGCAGCCGGATCTTTTCGCTTCCGTCATGCAAGCGTTGGACAAAGCTCTTAATCTCGATTTGACTCTGGTATATGATGGATACTTGCACGTCCACGATGCCGAAATGGAACGCAAGCTCCTAGATCGTTTCCTCACTATCACGGGATTCAGCCGCACTTTGTATGAGAACTTGGAGGAAGCGCACGAGTGGAATGAGGAGCGGAAGATGCTCGCTTGATTCCCTCTCGGCTTGACGCAATGGGACTTTGTGGTAAAATAAAAACCAGTGTTGCCCCCATCGTCTAGCCTGGTCTAGGACACGGGCCTTTCAAGCCCGCGGCAGGGGTTCGAATCCCCTTGGGGGTACAGGTGAAAATTGCATAGATGTTTCCCTCTTTGAGGGAGTTGATGGGGAGGCTGGCAAGAGTATGGCCCAGACCTCCCTTTTATGTTGCCTCACTCGGAATTTTCCCCCTCACCCTGGCCCTCTCCCCCAGGGGAGAGGGAACTGGCATCCCTCACACTGCGGGCGAATGTGCTGTTACGTTTTCACGTTGTGGCGGTTGAGCAGATCGATCAGTCTGGGGCGCAGGTTCACGGGGCGCTCCGATTTTCTGGTATAAGGCCCGCGTTTGGCGGCCGCCCATGCCTTCTCGGCTACGTCATAGGCCGCACGGGGATGACCTAGGCGTCTAGCATTGCGGGCCCGCTCAGCCAACAGGGTGCCATCTTGATCCAGCCAATGGTACATGACCTCAAGCGCCGTGACGGGGTCCTGGGCTAGATCGCCCGCTTTGCCTTCGATTACGTGCTCCGCGTTGCCAGTCTCTTGACCCTCAATCACATCGATCAGGAGCAGCGGCAGTCCACAGGCCAGAGCCTCGGTGACGATCAGCCCGCCGGCCTTGCAGATGATGCAATCGGCGGCGTGCATCAGGGCGGGCATATTCTCCACGAAGTTGTAAAGATGTATGACGGTATGCCAATCCACGGCGTTCAGCTCATCGTATAGTTCGTCGTTCCCCCCGGCCACGAGTGCCAATTGTAGTTCCATCCCCGAATGATTGAGCACACGCAGCATATCCTCCAGATGTTCGACCCGTTTGCTCCCTACGGCTAGCACTGTCTTCATATCGGGCTGCCATCCCAATTCGCGTCGAATCTCATCCTGGCACCGTTCTTCTTTTGCAATCGCTGGGTGGACCGGTATGCCGGTGACTTGGACTCTTTCGGGGGACAGTCCGGCTTCCAATGCTTGTTCGCGCACCGCCGGCGTGGAGACGAGGCAGCTATCGGCCGCGTCGTGGAACCACAGGCGGTGGACGGTGGCCATGTCGGTGACGACGGTGAGGAGTGGAATGCTGCGCCTGGTGATGGTGTAGACTGCGCCGAGCGGGGCCTGGTAGAGTGGATAGGTCGTGACGATAGCCGCTGGCTCATGGCGCCGGATGAGATCTCGCATTACCTCGAATAGCATCACTACCAGCGCGCTCTCAATCAGCGTGCTCGGAGCTGCTGCGTCGCTGGCCTGGTAGCCGAGCTTATATAGGTCGGGCATCTCGCGCACGATTCTATCATAATCCGATTGCCCCTTGCGCAAGATGGCGGGCGTGCGCTTATCCTCCAGCGGGTTGACGATTTCGACGGCGCAGCGGTCGCCGCAGGTTTCCTCCAGAGCGGCTGAGATGGCTTGTGCCGCACTCCGGTGTCCGAAGCCCGCGTCGGAGGTGAGAATGAGGATTTTTTTCTGATCACTCATGGGCCTTTCTCCTTTCGCTGATGCTGTCCAGCCCTTGGTCTGCTATCACCTCCAGCGCCGCATCGTACTGTGGGGCCATGAGGTTCCAGTCGAAACGGGCCACCGCTGGGCGCAGACTCTGGGCCCGCTTCCTCGCAAGTTCGGGATGGGTCAACGCCCACTGTAAACTCTCCACCAACCCGTCGAAATCCTCGTAGAGGCAATAGTCATGATGTGCGGTGGGAATTATCTCCGGGTAGGCCAGGCGGTGGGGCAGAACGGGGAAACAGCCGCAGTAGATCGCCTCCACCACAGCCACGCCGAAGAACTCATGGATGGCAGTGCTCACCACCACATCGGCTCGCCACAGGAGGCGCCCATACGCGGCCTCGTCGGCGCGGCCATAATGAACCACCCGCGCCCCCAACCGCTCCCGCGTGGCCTCGAACTCCTCCGGCTCTTGGCGCACGTTGGTCCCCGCCAATGCCACCTGAAAGTCGATCCCCTTTGCGACCAGTACATCCAGCGCTCGGAAGAAGACTTGCGGTGCTTTGTCATATTCCCAACGTTGGTTCCAGAGGATCAGCGGCGGGCCGTTTTTCCGCTCTCCCGCGCGGGCTCGATCCAATCGGGCCAGGTCACATCCCACTGGCAGCACGCTGGATTTGGCCCGTGTCTGCGGCACGCGGTGGAGGTGATTATGATCAGGGAAGTGTTTCAGCAGACGGGGTAGCTCTTCGAACCACTCCTCAAGATGATATTTCGAGTTGAAGAAGACGCCATCGGCGGTCAGTGTGGAGAGCCAGTTGATCATGGCGTAGGTCAGGTCCCGCTTCTCGCCGGGGCGGAGGGGGTAGGTCAGTTGGTTCTCGTGGAAGTAGAGCGCCACCGGCACATCGGCCAGCCGATGGCGAGTGAGGCCCAGGAAGGCAGGCAGGTTGAGCATATCGGTGACCAGGAGCAGATCGGGCTGGGTATCCCATTGTTCTACCCGCTCGGCCAGCGTCGCCGCGCCGCCCTGCATGCGCCATTTCCAGAAGCGGGATGGCATTGTCAGCAGGTGGACGTGATGGCGGCTGTGATGGGCATATCCTTCGGCCCAAGCGCGATGGCTCCCGCCGTAGTAAGGTTCGATCAGTAAAATTTGCACTTTTACAAGAGAAATGGCCGCATAACTTTGTAGGGGCAATCCTTGTGGTTGCCCGAATAGTAGTTACGTTGTGTTCAATCTGATTGTGACCTTGGGCTAAGCTCCTTGAAGATGTCCCGCGCTTCATCGAGGAGTTGCTGGGCGCGTGGATCCTGGAGGGCGTACAGTACCTCGTGACAAGCCAAGTAGATCCTTAGCGGCCCGTGGCCCCCGGCTGAAGCATCAGCTTTGAGTTGGGGTAGTATCTCCTCTACGCATTTTAGGGCTGAAGCGAGGTCGTCCGCGGCTAGGAATGCGCCAGCTAAACCCGCCAGTGGCTCCATGGCCAAGCTGGGTTGTCCTAGCGAACGATTCAGACTCAGGGCCTTTTTGTAGAATTGGATTGCTTTGGGCAATTGCCCCATTCCCAGGAAAGCGTGGGCCAGGGCATTCGAAGCGAGGGCCTCATTTGCTTGGTCTCCCATCGCTTGGGCTAATCCTACCGCTCGCAGGCTATAATTCCAGGCGACTTCATTTTTCCCTTGGTGATGAAATAATAGAGCTAGATCGGTCAGAACTTCTACCTCCCCTTGTTGATCGCCGACACCTCGCGCGATGATCAACGCTTCATCATAGTATGCTTTAGCCGCAGCATAATCTCCACGTGCATCGGCGATGCATCCCAAGTTCTTGCGAACCTTCCCTTCTCCATGCTGGTCACCGATCTGTTGGTAAAGGCGTAGAGCGTGTTCCAGATGCTTTTTGGATTCGGTAAGTTTGCTCTCCCGCAAGGCTAGGAGGCCGAGGATGTTGAGAGTGTTAGCTTCCCCACGCGGCTCTTCAAGATCTCGAAATAAGGATAGTGCCTGTTCGAGGCGAGCCCGAGCGGTTGAGTAATTGTCCTGTTGTAGGGCCACGATGCCAAGATGGCGCAAGCTGTCGGCCATCAGGACGGATTCGTCCACGGCACGAGACTGGGTCAGAGCGCTTTCGAGTTGGGCCTGGGCCTCTGCATATCCCCCTCGCAGCCAAAGCGACTTGCCCCGCTCGCGGTGTGCGGCTGCTTCCAACCCTGTCCATTGATGAGATTGAGCCAGCTCGATCACGGTCTGGGCTATCCCATCGGCCTGATTGTAATGGGCCAGTTCGTTCAAGTAACGAGCTCTTTCAAGCATCAGTCGGCTCAGTATCTTCAAGCTGTCTAGAGATTCCGAGACCTTGCAATTCTCACGAAGATAGTCCCCCGTGATAGCGAATAACTCCTCCCCTTTTTGGAACAGTCCTTTGAGAATCAGAAAGCGTGTCAGGCTGTCGATGGCGCGATCTAGTTTTGGGGTATTGCACTGAATGGCGGCCCAAATCCAAGCTTTCTCAATGTCCTCCCAGACACGTTGCAGTTCAATTAGGGCTGTGTTGGGCTGGCGTCCATGGAGGCTATCCCTATATCGGGCCAATAATTCCAGATGATAGTCGCTATGCTGCTGTTCCACCTCGCTCTGTGTCGCCGGGGAGCTTTTCTCTATGAACTGACGCAGTGAGGGGTTCAGTAGATACCGCTCAGGTGTGTGGTGATACAATGCGAAACTACCCGTGAGCACATCTAGATCCGCTGGCGTGATTTTGGTAATGAAGCTTGCCGCGCTTTGGCTGAACTCGCCCTGGAAGACGGTCAATTTTACTATATTGGACTGTTCCGTCGGAGAGAGCGCTTGCCACAAGCGCTCCGGTGGAGTCTCTTTTGTCTCGATGTAATGTGAGTATGGGCGGCTCGATGCTCCTTGCTTCTGTCTCAGATCTCCCGCCTGGATGCTCTTGTAAAGGGCCTTTGTTTCTACAGTTGGCTCTACATCCA
>CAZDYW010000037.1:3317-14205 GCA_964509655.1 uncultured Anaerolineales bacterium | reverse complement strand
CTCTTTTTACTTCTTCTCCATTGTAAAAATCTTTTCTTCTTGCCAAAGTACAGAAGAGGAATAACTCCTCTCCGACCAGGTGGAAAAAATGAAAGATGACGGAATTGGGGTTTTTGAATTGTCACAACGGGGTAAAAAGACAAAAAGAAAGGCCCACAACAATGCGGGCATCCCTAGACGACAACAAAAATTTTCAATTCCACAAGGCAGGCAAATTATAGCGCAATGTGGCTGATTTGTAAAGTCTAATAGCTTGTGTTATAATTTTTATCAATAAGTTCTGTCAAAAATGGTGTTTGTTTTCCCCCTCCTCTCAGAGCGAGGGGGCTTGATTATGTTTGGTGTGATTCGCGTGCCTCAAGATGCCTGTTTATAGTGTTGCTCGGAACATAGGGAGGGATATATGCTCGACATCGCATTTATTCGTGAACATCCAGAACGATTCAAAGAGGCGTTGAAAAAAAGACAGGGCGATCCCTCTCTGGTGGATACTATCGTCGAACTGGATGCGCGGCGGCGCAAGTTACTCACTGAGGTCGAAGCGCTGCGCGCCGAGCGCAATCGTGTTTCCAAGAAGATCGGTCAACTCAAAGATCAGCAGGAGCGGGAGCGACTAATCGCCGATATGCGCAAGGTGGGGGAGCGCATCGATGAGATGGAAGCGCCTCTGGAACAGACGGAAACGGACCTTGAGAAGGCTATGTTGGCAATGCCAAATAGCCCACATGAGAGCGTGCCTGTTGGCCCCGATGAGACCCACAATCCCATTCTGAACCAGTATGGAGAGCCACGGGATTTCGACTTCGAGCCGGTGGCCCATTGGGATCTGGGGCCAGAGTTGGGCATCATCGACTTCGAGCGCGGCGTGAAGCTCTCCGGCACACGTTTCTATATCCTACGTGGGGCAGGGGCGCGGTTACAACGGGCGCTCATCTCCTGGATGTTGGATGTGCATACGCGCGAGCACGGTTACACCGAGATATACCCGCCCTTCATCGTGAAGGGCGAGAGTCTGTGGGATGCTGGCGAGCTCCCTAAATTCGCCGACAATCTTTATCGGGATGCGGAGGAGGATTTCTGGCTCATTCCCACAGCCGAGGTCCCACTGACTGCCCTCCATCGCGGCGAGATTCTCGATGCTGAGGAGTTGCCTAAGCGCTACGTAGCTTACACTGCATGCTTCCGTCGTGAGAAGATGAGTGCCGGACGAGACGTACGCGGCATCAAGCGCGGTCATCAGTTCGACAAGGTGGAGATGTACAGGCTGGCCCATCCGGAGAACAGCTATGATGAGCTGGAAGTGATGCTGAAGGATGCGCTCGACATCTGCCGCCACCTGGAGATACCCTACCGCCTGCGGGAGCTTTGCACTGGCGATCTAGGGTTTCATTCGACGAAGACTTATGACATCGAGATGTGGGCGCCGGGTTGTGGGGAATGGTTGGAGGTGAGCAGTGTGAGCAACTGCGAGGCCTTCCAGGCGCGGCGGGCTGACATACGCTACCGACCGGAACCGGGCGCCAAACCGCGTTTCGTGCATACGCTCAACGGCTCCGGGCTGGCCTTGCCTCGTGTGATGATCGCCATCATCGAAAACTTCCAACAGGCCGATGGCAGCATAGTTGTGCCCGATGTCCTGCGCCCTTGGATGGGGGGCATTGAGGTCATCGGGAGAAGCTAGAATTGACAATTACATCCCCTCGTGGTAAAATGTGGGCCGGTAGAGGGGGCCACTCCCAGTACGGAGGGATGGCCGAGTGGACGAAGGCGATGGTCTTGAAAACCATTGTGGCTGAAAGGTCACCGAGGGTTCGAATCCCTCTCCCTCCGCCTTAACAAGTCAATCACACGGGGAGGTGCCAGAGTCTGGTTGAATGGGACCGCCTGCTAAGCGGTTGTGGGGCTCATAACTCCACCCAGGGTTCAAATCCCTGCCTCCCCGCCTTGTCGTGCCCTCGTAGCTCAGCGGAAAGAGCGTCTGGTTGCGGACCAGAAGGTCACAGGTTCAAATCCTGTCGAGGGTACTTTTTGTTTTCGAACCCCGATGGTTCCTCTACTCCTCTACGACGTATCCAAAAGTCAAAAGTGAAACCGCTACGATGACCAAGTCGTAGACCACCAGGATGCGGACCCAGCCCCCGACCTCGCTCAGCGATGCGCCCGCTGCCAGCCCGCCGGTGGACTGGACGGCAGCGATGAGCACTGGCGCGGCCAAGGGTAGCAGCAGGATGGGGAGCATCACCTCCCGCGCCCGCGTGTTTACGGCGATGGCGGCCAGAAGCGTCCCCACAGCAGCATAGCCCAATGTTCCCAATGCCAGCACCACTAGCACGCCAGGTCGCAGCAGCGGGGCGTCGAAGAGGGCGGAGAAAAGGGGCAGAAGCGCGATCTCCACGATAGTCATAAAGGCCAGGTTGCCCAGCGCCTTGCCGAAGAAGATAGCGCTGCGATCCATCGGCGCCAGCAGCAGTCCGTCGATGCCGCCGCTTTGTTGCTCACGGGCCATCGAGCGGCTCAGCCCCAGCGTCCCCGCGAAGGCGATCGTTGACCAGAGCACGCCCGGCGCCGCAGCCTCCGCTACCTCGCCGCGCAGGTCGAGGGCAAAGCTGAAGATCAAAAGCGCCAGCACGGAGAAGACCAGCATCGCGCTGATCATCTCCTTGGTGTGGAGCTCGGCGGCGACATCTTTGACTACGATGGCCCAGACTTTGTGGATAAAGCTCAAAGTGAAATCCCAAGGCGGAGTGTGAGACGCGAAACGTCCCTATGCGGTGAGTGTGTGGTAAGTCTCCAGAAAGGTGGTTGGATCGATTGCTTCCCTTTGTTCGTCGTAGATGATACGACCGAGTCTCAGCATCAGCACTCGTTGCGCCATTGTCAGACCGCGCTCGAAGTTGTGTGTGGTCAGCAGGATGGCGCATCCCTCTCCGGCGAGGTTCAGAAGTAGATCGGTAAGCACGTCTGCCGCCCCTGGATCGAGGCCGGTGTATGGCTCGTCCAGGAGCAGCACGTCGGGGCGATGGAGCACGGCCCGCGCCACCGCCAGTCGCTGCTTCATGCCGCGCGAAAAGGTGCGCACTAAATCGCGGCGTCGTAGCGTCAGATCGACGCGCTCTATTAGTTCGTCGATGCGCTCCTCGGCTGTGTCCAGTTCATACATCCGGGCGTAAAAGCGCAAGTTCTGCTCGGCGGTCAGGTCGTTGTAGAGGAGTGTGCGGTGGGAGAGGAAACCGATGCGGCGGCGAACCGCTTCCCCCTCTCGTGTGGGGTCCAGCCCGGCGATGCGCACCGTGCCGGAGGTGGGACGGGTCAGGGTGGCTATGACGCGCAGTAGGGTCGTCTTGCCTGCTCCGTTCGGCCCCATCAGCGCCACGAAATCGCCAGTCTCCATGGAGAGATCGACGCCCTTCAGTGCGGCACGCGGCCCGAATGATTTGGTCAAGTTGTGTATCTCGATCAAAGCGGCGCTAGCTCCCACTCTCCATCTTTTCCCGCACTTGCCGTTTGAGCGCTTTCCGCTTCCTGCGATAGGCTTTCTCCTCGATGCGCCCGGCCTCGAAGTCTGCGTCCAGCGCAGCGATGGCTTCGATCTGGGAGCGCACCTGCGCTGGCATTGTCCCAGGATTCGGAGTTCGCCACATCAAGTAGATCACCACGGCGGCGGCCGCCAGTGCGACGATGCCCATCATAATTCCGCTGCCGCTGCGCTGCGCTGTCGGCGGCAGATTTTGTCCTTCTGACCCTGCGTTCTCCAGCATTCCCTCTGGCGCAGGGACCACGCTGAAGGTCAGCGGCTCATCGGCCGCCAGTGGCCCGGCGGCGTAGGAAAGCGCCGCTCCCATTTGTGTGTCAATCGTGCCCTGGGACGTGATCCCATCTCCCTCCAGCGCGAGACTCCCTCCGGGAACTACCATCACGATGGATTGGACCGGCACGCCGAAGTTTTGCTCCACCGGCATATCGGGTTCGTAGGGCAGTTCATAGCTGTAAGAGACCTCAAGGGTTGTGTCACCTGGTAAGATGGGGCGCGTGTCGGCGAAGCCTTGCCCTTGCTCCAAGAAGCGCTGGCCCAGGCCGGCACCGTCAAAGCGAAGGCTCTCGGTATTCTCCGGCAAGGTGAAGGCCAGAGTTGTGCGCTCGTCCAGTCCCGGGTCCACTTGACCGACGTAAGCGCGGTCTCCACTGTTACTGACCAGGCTGTACACACCAATCTGAACCCGTTCCTCCATCCTGTTTACGAAGATGTGCAATTGGGTAATCGATACCGCGTCGGGCTCCTCGGTCGTCTCGTAGACGGTGATGGGAAGCGATATCTCTTGCTGTCCGGCCTCCAGTGTGGCAAAATCGGAGGTGTAGGCCACGTCCTGGTAGACTGTGCGTGCTACGAGTGTCTCGTCGCCCTCAAGCTCCAGGTCTTCGAAAGCAAATGTCCCCTCGGCGGAGAGAGTCGTGGTGTAGACCTCGGCTTCCTCCATACCGGTGAAGATGTGGAGTGTGACCGGGAGATCGGGCGGCGTGGCGCTTTCTGCGGTGCCGTTGGTGACCTGTCCAATGACGGTCATGGCGCCTGACTGCGGCGCGGGCGACCAGGCGATCAGCAGGAGCACGGCGATGGCGTAGAACGTGAAACGTGAAACGTAAAACGTAAAGCGTGTATTTGATTTCTGGAACATAGGCCCTTACCGAATTTGTTTTCCGCAGCCGGCGCAGAAGTGGTCGTCGGGGCCGACTTTGCGTCCGCATTGGGGGCAGAAGTTGATTTCCTCTGCTGTTTCTGTTGACGGAGGGGTGGGCTTTGTGCTCACCGGCTCTTCGCGCCGCACTTGTACTTGTCCCACCCACATTTCAATGGAGCGGTCGGTATCTATGCTATCGCCCGTTTTGCGAAACGGGTGCGCCAAATAGGCCGCCACGACGGCGGCCAAAGCTGCGCCTATCAAAATTGTTCCTGTTCCCATTATTTCCTCACTCCAGCAAGCTATCCAATTCCTGTCGCAGTTCATCGCCGCTCATGGGGCCGATGTGGACGTGGGCGACTTGGCCCTCCGCATCCACAATGAATGTCTCAGGTACACCGGTGACGCCATAGGCTAGAACTGCGATCTCCCCCGATGGATCCAGCGCCAGGGGATAGGTCAGGTTGAACTTGGAGGCCATATCCTGCACCTCGGTCTGATCTTCTTGGAGGGCCAGACCGATGAAGGCCACGTCCTGTTCCTGGTACTCATCCCAGACTGCCTGGAAGGCCGGTAACTCACTCTCGCAAGGTGAGCACCAGGTGGCCCAGAAGTTGACCACCACGGTCTGACCTCGCAAATCCGAAAGGCTCATCGACGAGCCGTCCATCAGGTCGACGGTGAAATCTGGCGCTATCTCTCCCACACGAGGACGAGCTGGCGTCTCGTTGCTTTCTTGTAAAGCCGCTTTTTCGCTCTCCTGTCCGGTTGCTGTACCCTGTCCAGTGCCCCACATCGCCCACACGGCCACGCTCAACAATAATACTCCGACCGTGAGGCCGAAGGTGTTCCAAGCCCGCCGCCGTCGCGCTTCTGACTGCGGCATGCGTGTAGTTTGCGCTGAGGGCCACAGTGCCACTCCGCCCCCGACCAGGAAAACCAAACCGCCCAGCCAGAGGAATGAGGCCAGGGCGTTGATGATGACCTTGATTGTCACCTGTGAGCCGCCCTCCCCCCAGCCCGCCAGGACGAGGTAGAGGTCCTCGCGCAGCCCGGGCCGCACCGCTGGCACTGCCTCTGTCTGGTGGAAGTTGATGTAGTTGTTTAGCTGCGGGGTCAGCATTCGCAGGTAATCACCTCGCCGATAGACGTGAATTAGAGCTGCCGTGGAGGAGTGGTCACTTTCCATTGACTGCTGTAAATCCTCATAGACTAGAACGTAATCGCCCACCTGGGCCTCTTGGCCCGGTTTTAGCGTCACTTCCGTCTCGAAGGGATAGAAGCGGGTGCCGATGACGCCGATGGCCATGAGAATCACGCCGAGGTGGACCAAGTAGCCGCCGTAGCGGCGGCGATTTCGTCCAAAGAGGCGCCAGATTGCCAGCCCAATGTTCTCGCCCTTGCGCGATCGGGCAGCAGCCCCGCGCCATATCTCCGCCGCAGCGGTGCCGCCGGCCATTCCGACGAGGGCAAATCCGACGAGAGAAAAGGGGCGCGTGAGGCCTACTAGCGCCATCAGAATTGTCAGAAGCGCGCCGCCGATCAGCGCCGGGATGATCTTCCTCTTGAACTGGGGGCCGATCACGCGGCCTAACAAGGGACAGACTCCCATCACCAGCACTAGCGCGGCAAATTGCGGGCCGGTCACTCGGTCGAACCATTCGGGGCCGGCCTCGAACGCCTGCCCGGATAGCGCATCGGTGAGGGTCGGCAGCACGCTTCCCACCAGCACCGAGGCTGTGATGGTGAGGAACAGGATCACTGTCAGGATGAACATCCCTTCCTGTGAGAGGAGGTCCTCTGAGGGATGTTCATTTTTCAGAAGCTGTCGGCGGCTGAAGAGCAGCGCCAGTGAGCCGAGCAGCGCCACGATGATCGCGCCCAGGAAGTAAAAGCCCAGGGGGGAGCGGGCGAAGGCGTGTACCGACTGGATCAAGCCGCTGCGGGTGGTGAAAGTGCCGAAAAGCACCAGGATGAAGGAGAAGGTCACCAACAAAGTATTCCACCAGCGGAAGCCCCGCCCGCGTTCCTGCATCACCAGCCCGTGGAGGAGGGCGGTCGCGGTGAGCCATGGCATCAGCCCGGCATTCTCCACCGGGTCCCAGCCCCAGTAGCCGCCCCAGCCGAGCACATCGTAGGCCCAGCGCATGCCTAAGAGAAGTCCCAGGCCCAGGAATAGCCAAGCTGCCAGCGTCCAGCTACGGGCTGCGACGGGCCAATCGTCGACGCGGCGGACGACCAGAGCTGCCATCGCCAGTGCAAAGGGTACGGCCAATCCCACATAGCCCAGATACATCGCCGGTGGGTGGAAGATCATACCGGGGTGGCGCAGCAATGGATTGAGCCCCAGCCCATCGGCGGGTACTGTCGGCGTTAACGCGAAGGGGTTGGAGAGGAAGAGCGTCACGGCTACGAAGAAGGCCGAGATTACGTTGAGGAAGACCAAGGCCCAGGGGATCAGGGGCTGTGTTCGTTTCGATGGGCTTCTGGTCAACGCGGCGGCGAAGAGTGCCTGTAGAAATGACCATAACAACAGCGAACCGTCCTGCCCGCCCCAGATTGCCGAGGCTTTCAGGTAAAAGGGCAAGCTGCGGCTGGAGTTTTGAGCCACGTATTCGATCTGGAATTGATCATCCAGAAAGGCGGTCAACAAGGCCAGCACTGCCAGCCCCAGGAGCGCGGCGGCGGCGTAGATGCCGTTGCGTCCACTTTCAGCCCACATTTTGCTGGGGACTGTCTCGGAGTGTGCTTTCTTGTGGATCGACCAATAAGTGGCGAAGGCCGCGTAAACTACCGCGGCCAGTGCCAGTCCAGTTAAGATGGTACCAAGTTCTGCTAGCATCAGTGTTATCTCCTGTTCCCTATCCCTCTGACTGGCCCTGCACGCCTTCCTCGTAGCGGGTGGGGCATTTGAGCAGCACTTCGTCGGCGTAGAAGCGGTCATCCTCTCCCAATCGACCGCGGATGATGGCCTGAGTTTCGTGCTGCAGCAGATCCGGTTTTATGTCGTCGTAGACCACCTCCAGCCGTGGCGCGTCGGGGTCATTTACCGCGTCGTGGAGCACCTTGGATAGCCCGCCGGCCCGCTCCACTTCTTTTGGATCACCCGGCACCTGCACGATGGTAAAGGTCACGCGCGGCTGGGAGGCATCATAAGCGATGGTATCTCCCAGCACTGCGCCGGAGATCGTGATGTCACGTTCCCTGGCTTCGTCATCCATCGCTCGCAGCTCCTCAATGGTGATGAAGTAACGTGCTGTGCTGCCGGTGCTGGTCACGATCAAATATGCCACCGCAACCACGATGAGTAGACCGGCGGCGATAAACTTAGTTTTACCCTTCAAGCGTCTAACCTCCTAGCCCGAATGGGCTGAAAGAAAATGCATAGACCAAGTATGATAACACACTTATCGTTCAGCGCCAAGAAGCGGGCCAATCCTACTGTTGTGAGGCCCACCACGTTTGCCAGCCTTGAGCATCTGTGCCGAAACTCTGCCCGGTGATAGATTCCAGCGCCCAGACGGCAGAAGCTTGCACGTTGGCATGTCCATCGCCCAGCCTTTGGATGAGTGCGGGTACGGCCTCCATCGCATCTGGCCCGATCATGTTCAGCGCCAGAGCGGATGCCTCGCGCATCTCCCAGTCTTCGTCATTCAAGCCCTGGATGAGCGCTGGGACTGCGCTGGCCGAGGCCGGCCCAATGAATCCCAGGGAGGCAGCGGCGGCTCGACGCACAAATTTGTCCTCATCTGACAGCGCCTGCGTGAGGGCTGGCACCGCTGGAGCAGCGCTCTGTCCAATCCCCCCCAGAGCGCCTGCGGCGGCACTGCGCACTGATGCGCTTTCGTCTCCCAGCGTTTCTATGAGGGCGGGAACTGCATTAGCAGCGTGGGGGCCGAGCGAGCCCAGCGCCACAGCGGCGTATCCGCGCACCTCACCGCTTGAGTCCTTCAAAGTCTCGATGAGAGCCGGGACGGAGGACTTCGCCTGTGGCCCGATCGAGCCTAGCGCCAAGGCTGCGTATCCCCGCACCTCCGGACTAGAGTCTTTCAGGGTGCGGATGAGTGCCGGTACAGAGACCGCAGCGGGCGGGCCGATTGCGCCTAAAGTATCGGCGGCCGCCAGCCGGACCCATTTGTCCTCGTCTTCCAGAGCCCGAATGAGCGCCGGGATGGCCTCAACTGCATCTGTGCCGATTTCTCCCAGCGCAACGGCGGCGCCCCAACGCACGTTCACATTTGTGCTTCCCAGAGATTGAGCGAGGATTGGTACGGCGTCTCGCCCCATCTCCACCAGTTTTTTGATGGCCGCATCGTGTACAGCGCTATCTTCGCTCCCCAACTCTTGAATGGCTTGTTGTATCGCGGGGCTGATCGTCGATTCGATAGTGGGTTCGGGGTTGGGGTTGTTGTTAGAGGTATTGGGATCGGTCGTAGCTGGGCTGGTAGATGATCCACAAGCGAGTGTGCTACCTAGTAAGATCATTCCGACTAATAGAGGGACAACGATTTTCTTCATAAGTTTATCCTTTCCTTATCCGTAAGAACTGATCCTAGCGACGGTAACTACCGCCGCTATGCGCCTCCCGCCCTTGGTCAGCGCTTTTTGGATACGCAGCCATCCTGGGGACAACTCTTTCTTTGCCTCTGTGATGGTTCAATGGATTATATCCCGATGGTGGCGCTTGCACAACTATGTTTTGTTCAAGGGAAAAGGTTTCAAGCGTGACACAGAAAAACCCCTGGGGAACTGCCCCAGGGGTTTCTACGTTAGGTTATGGCGATGAATGTGTTACTACTCTTGTACCTCAGGCAATTCTTCCAAGGCGTCTTGCAGTTTTGTCTCTTCGAGTTCGTAGTCCACCAGCTCTTTGCGGTGGTATGCGTCGTAGGCCGAGAGGTCGAAGTGACCGTGACCGCTGCAATTGAAGAGCAGCACTTTCGATTCGCCCGATTCCTTGCAAGCCATGGCCTCTTCGTAAGTGGCCTGGAGCGCGTGGGCTGTCTCCGGCGCCACGATGAATCCTTCCGCGCGGGCGAAGCTGTGGGCTGCCTCGAAGACCTCTACCTGATTGTAAGCACGGGCTTCTACGAATTCATCCTCCATCAAACGGCAGATGATGGGGGCCATGCCGTGGTAGCGTAGCCCGCCCGCATGTACTGGGGCCGGGATGAACCCGTGGCCCACCGTGTGCATCTTCGCCACCGGGCCGGTCTTGGCCGTGTCGCCCCAATCGTAGGCGTAGAGACCGCGCGTCAGGCTGGGGCAGGCGGTCGACTCTACATTGACGACGCGCAGGTCCGGTCGCTCACCGCTCAGCTTATCCTTGATGAAGGGCAAGAAGAGACCGGCGAAGTTACTACCGCCGCCCACGCACCCGATGAGAACGTCCGGGTAATCGCCCGCCATCTCCATCTGCTTCACGGCCTCCAATCCGATCACCGTCTGGTGCAGCAGCACAAAGTTGACCACACTGCCCAGGGAGTACTTCCAGCCTTCGTGAGTGACAGCGTACTCGATGGCCTCACTGATGGCGATGCCCAGGCTTCCGGATGTCTCAGGATCGACCTCCAGGATAGCCCGCCCGGCGTTCGTCTCCGAGCTGGGGCTGGGCACGACTTTTCCACCCCAGGTCTCCATCATGACGCGCCGATAGGGCTTCTGGTGATAACTGATGGTGACCATGAAGACCTTGCATTCCATATTAAAGAACTGGGTGGCGAAACTCAGCGCGCTGCCCCATTGTCCGGCGCCCGTCTCCGTTGCTAGTCCTTTCAGTCCCTCCTCTTTGGCATAATAGCACTGGGCCACGGCGGTGTTTGGCTTGTGACTACCAGGAGGGCTGACGCCTTCCCATTTGTAATAGATTTTGGCCGGGGTATCAAGCGCCTTCTCCCATCGCGCGGCGCGATAGAGGGGAGAGGGGCGCCACATCTTGAGCACATCCTGTACCTCTTCCGGTATCTCGATCCAGCGTTCCTGGCTGGCCTCTTGCTCGATCAGCGCTTGGGGGAAGACTGGCGCCAGGTCATCGGGGCCCATCAATTCCAAAGTCGCCGGGTGTCTGTAGGGTGGTGGTGGGGTTTCCATATCCGGCAACACATTGTACCAATGGGTGGGCATACTTTTTTCTTCCAGCTGATACTTGTACTGCATTATTATTCCTCCTTAATGCTTGGGCAACCACAAGGGTTGCAGTTGATGAGTGGGCA
>CAZDYW010000037.1:0-3217 GCA_964509655.1 uncultured Anaerolineales bacterium | reverse complement strand
CCACAAGGGTTGCCCCTACGATTCAATAAAGATGTTTCTGTTGGTGAAAAATTGCTTGTAGATTTTGTAATGCGTGGTCTCTTCGTAAGTCACCTCCTTGATGCGCTTTGAATCGAAGCTGAAAATCTGGGCTCCGGGGTAGGCCAGCAGGATGGGGGAGTGGGTGGCGATGATGAACTGGGCATGCCCTTCCTTCTCCAGTTCTTGCAGTAGTTTCAGGAATCGCACCTGGCTGGCGGGCGAGAGCGCGGCTTCGGGCTCGTCGAGAAGGTAAAGTCCCTTATGTTGGAAGCGCCCGCTGAAGTAGCTCAAGATCGCTTGCCCGTGTGAGAGGACATTGAGCAAGCGTCCGCCGTGATACTTCAGCCGCCCCGGATCGCAGAGCGCCACGTCGTCGAGGAAGTCAGCCAGATCGCGAAACGTCTCCGCTCTGAAGATCGATCCCGCTACGTGCCCGTTGGCCCAGGTCACGTCGATGTAATCGACTAATTTGGTCTCGTAGGGGTTTTCGTGGGCCAAGTGTCGCTTGGGTTTATCCCAGATGTGGATGCCACACTTTCTGGTTATGGCGTCCAGCAGCGTGGACTTGCCAGATCCATTTTCGCCCACGAAGAGGACGATGGGCTTCCTGAGCCGCAGCTCTGAAGTTTGTCGTAGGGTGTCGATGTTGAAAGGATAGCAGCGCTCGGTGGGATAGGCTTCGCCTTTGATTTGAACGCTTGTGATGTACATGTTACTCTCCTTAATCCGAAAATGATTCCAATTTCTCCTCTGACGCGCTCTGTCGTTCTTCGGCTTCCGAGTTTGAATGCTCGGTTGGGTCAATCGAAAACAAAAAACGCCCGCCCCTGGTCAGGGGCGGGCGTCTGATCGGACACCCGTGGTGCCACCCTGGTTAGGCCGCTTTCCGGAACACAGAAACAAAAAACGCGCCGATGATGGCGCGTTGTGTGTGAAAAGCCAGCCTCACTCATTTACAGGTACGGAACTGTATCAGCTTAGTTCGATACCCTCGCCTGTGGTAACGGTGGCGTCTCCGGCCCTACCTAATCGTACCTACGTCATTTAACATCCGTTGTTCTTTCGGCGGGCGACTCCTGGGCCCATTCGACATCGACTCTGGCATCGGGCTCTCAGCCTACGACCCGACTCTCTGAAGCCAAGACTTCGATGTTTACTCTTCCCAATCTCAGTCTTTCGATTTTTAATTGTAGGGAGAGTATACCACACGGTTGTCAAAACGTCAAGCCAGTTTCTGAGTGCGGATATTTTTTAGAGATGGGGCAGCAGCTCGCCAGCTAGAGCCTCTTTGGGGCGAAAGCCCACGACGCGTGTCGCGATCTCTCCATCCTTGAATAGAATGAGGGTGGGAATGCCCTGAACACCATACTTCATCGGCGTCTGTCGATTCTGATCCACGTCCAGTTTGGCCACGCGCATCTTCCCGTCATACTCCTCGGCCAATGCCTCGACTGCCGGCGCGACCATCCTACATGGCCCACACCACTCGGCCCAGAAATCCACCAGCGTCGGCGTCTCCGCTTGCAATACTTCACTTTCGAAAGTCTCATCAGTCACTTCAAAAGGTTTGCTCATATGTCCTCCTTCTTGGCTTAAACATGAATACGCACGGGAGATTATCCTATACCTGAAATCTTTTGTCAAGCACCATATTTCTGCTATAATCGCTTCCCATGAACAAACACTTTCTCCGCAATGTAGCATTGACACTGGGGCTGGTAGGATTTCTCTTCCTGGCATGGATCATCGTCACCGATGCTCAACCGTCCCGCCCGATCAACGTCGATTCTCATGTCTGGGAATCGGCTGCGGATAGCAGCGAGATCGAGTTCCTCGTGGTCTTGGCCGAGCAAGCGGATCTCAGCGCGGCGGCGGATTTACCGACCCGAGAGGCGCGTTTGCGCTACGTCTATGACACGCTGCGAAAAACCGCGTTGCGTTCTCAGGCATCTCTGCGCACTGAACTGGACGCCGGCGATGTGGACTACCGCTCTTTCTACATCGTCAATATGTTGGCGGTTGAGGGAGATCAAGAACTCGTCACCCGTTTGGCCAGGCGCTCCGATGTTGCGCGTATTGAGGCTAATCCCCGCGTTCGTCAGGCCTTGCCGACGCCCCAGCTGGGCGATGTTCGCCAGCTGACCCCGGAGGGAATCGAGTGGAACGTCACGAAGGTCAACGCCGATGACGTGTGGGCGCTGGGCTATACCGGCCAGAACGTCGTCGTCGGTGGACAGGATACGGGCTATGACTGGGACCATCCGGCGCTGGTGAGCCAGTATCGGGGCTACGATGGCGCCAACGCCACACACGATTACAATTGGCACGACGCGATCCACAGTGGAGGCGGATCCTGCGGCCCCGATTCGCCCGAACCTTGCGACGATCATGGCCATGGCACACACACCATGGGCTCCATCGTCGGCGACGACGGCGGCAGTAACCAGATCGGCGTGGCGCCCGGCGCTCAGTGGATCGGCTGCCGCAATATGGACCAGGGCTGGGGGACGCCCGCTACTTACATCGAATGCTTCGAGTTCTTCATCGCGCCCTATCCCCTCGGCGGTGATCCGTTAACGGACGGAGACCCAACTAAAGCACCTCATTTGATAAACAACTCCTGGTCTTGCCCGCCCCGGGAGGGATGTGATTGGGACACGCTGCAAAATGTGGTCGAGAACGTGCGTGCAGCGGGCATAATGGTCGTCGTCTCGGCTGGCAATGAGGGATCCTCCTGCAGTTCGGTGAGTAATCCCCCCGCTCTCTATGATGCATCTTTCTCCGTGGGCGCGACTAGCAGTAGCGACAGTATCGCCAGCTTCAGCAGCCGCGGCCCTGTGACCATCGATGGCTCTGGCAGGCTCAAGCCCGACGTCAGCGCTCCGGGAGTGAGCGTGCGCTCTAGCAGGAATGGCGGCGGCTATACTTACATGAGCGGAACATCGATGGCTGCTCCGCACGTCGCTGGAACGCTAGCACTGCTGTGGTCAGCCGCGCCATCTCTCATCGGCGACCTGGATGCCACAGAGGGAATTATCACCCAGACTGCTCGACCGCGCACGACCACACAGGGTTGCGGCGGAGATGGCCCGAGCGACGTTCCGAACAACGTCTACGGTTGGGGCATCGTGGACGCACTGGCAGCGGTGCAAGGAGCGCCGATGCCTCTTTTGACGGTCGCCAAGCGGGCGGAGCC
>CAZDYW010000036.1:11401-14209 GCA_964509655.1 uncultured Anaerolineales bacterium | reverse complement strand
ACGACGACGCGGGCCGGTCGCAGAAGCCGCTCCCCGATGCGGTATCCGGGCTGGGTCACTTCTACCACGGTGTCCGGTTCGACGTCCATTGCCTCGTGCGGCACGGCGCTCACCGCTTCGTGCCACGTGGGATCGAATGACTGTCCTTTGGCCTCGATTTGCTCGACGCCCTCCCGTTCCAAAAGCTTCATCATCGAGCGGTGGGTCATCTCGACTCCCTCTCGTAGATTTCCATCGCTGGCCCCGTCGGTGTTTAAGGCCCGCTCCAGGTCATCTGTCACTGCCAGGAAATTCCGCAAAAGTCGCCCGCGATCCGCTTCGATGCGCTCATCGGCCAACCTTCGCTGTCGCTTGCGGAAATTCTCCATCTCGGCCTGAAGGCGCATCGCGCGGTCGCGCCATACCTCCAGATCATCTTCCTTTTTGTCCACTGGCGGCTTTCCCGTAGCGCGAGAGGGCATAGGTTTCTTTGGCCTGGGACTTTCCAGTGGTTCCTCAGGCGCAATTGGTTCTTTTTCGACCACCGGCGGGGGCGCTTCGGCGACCGCCGGTTTCTCCTCGGCCACCGCTCGTCCGGGCCTATCTGACTTATTAGTCTTGATCGGTATTTTTACTCTATCCATATCGTTCTCAAGTCGCCTATTGCTAGATTGGTTCAATCTCAAAGATTGAACCAATCTGCAATCTGCAATCTATTCCCTATACCTCGTGAAACTCACCTTCGACGACGTCTTCATCTCCAGCCCCGCCTTGAGGTTGTTGACCTCCTGGCGTGGGGCCAGCGGCTCCAGCTGGCCCAGCCTGAGGGCCGCCGGCCGCTTGCTGCTGGGCGTACATCTGCTGCCCGATGGCCTGGCTGGCCTGCTGTAGCTGCTCGATCAAGCTGCGGATGCGGCTGGCGTCGTCGCCTTCCTTGGCTTGTTTTAGATCCTCGATAATCCCCTCGACCCGACCCCGGTCGGATGCAGATACCTTGTCGCCCAACTCGCGCAAGGTCTTCTCCAACTGGTAGATCATCTGATCGGCCTGGTTACGGGCCTCGATCAGCTCCTTGCGCTTGCGATCCTCGGCCTCGTGGCGCTTCGCGTCGCGCACCATCTGATCCACATCATCCTCGCTCAAGTTGGTGGAAGCGGTGATGGTGATCTGCTGCTCCTTGCCCGTGGCCTTATCCTCGGCCGAGACGTTCAAGATGCCGTTGGCGTCGATGTCGAAAGTGACCTCGATCTGGGGGACGCCGCGCGGCGCCGGGGGGATACCCTCCAGGTTGAACTGCCCCAGGCTCATGTTATCGGCCGCCATCGGTCGCTCACCTTGCAAAACGTGGATCGTCACCGCAGTCTGGCCGTCCTCGGCGGTGGAGAAGGTCTCGCTCTTGCGCACCGGGATGGTGGTGTTGCGCTCGATGAGGGGTGTCATCACATTGCCCAGCGTCTCCACGCCCAGCGTCAGCGGCGTCACGTCGAGCAACAGCACATCCTTCACCTCGCCGCCCAACACACCGGCCTGGATGGCCGCGCCGATCGCCACTACCTCGTCCGGGTTGACGCCCTTGTGTGGCTCCTTGCCGCCGGTCAAATTGCGCACCAGATCCTGGATCATCGGCATGCGAGTCGCGCCGCCGACCAATACCACCTCGTCCAGATCACCGGCGCTCAAGTTGGCGTCGTCCAGCGCCCGCTCGAAAGGCCCCCGGCAACGCTCGACCAGATCATCGGTCAGTTGTTCCAACTTGGCCCGCGTCAACTTCATCTGCAAGTGCTTGGGGCCAGAAGCGTCTGCGGTGACGAAGGGCAAGTTGATCTCCGTCTCCAGCACGGTGGAAAGCTCGATCTTGGCTTTCTCCGCCGCCTCCTTCAGCCGCTGCAAGGCCTGCTTATCCTGGCGCAAATCGATGCCTTGCTCCTTCTTGAACTCACTGGCGATGTAGTCCGTGATGCGCTGGTCCCAGTCATCGCCGCCCAGGAAGGTGTCGCCGCTGGTAGAGCGCACCTCGACCACGCCTTCGCCCACGTCCAGGATGGAGACATCGAAGGTGCCACCGCCCAGGTCGAAGACCAGGATGGTCTCATCCTTCTCCTTATCCAACCCATAGGCCAAGCTGGCCGCGGTGGGCTCGTTGATGATGCGCTTCACTTCCAGCCCGGCGATCTGTCCGGCGTCCTTTGTCGCCTGACGCTGGCTGTCGTTGAAGTAGGCCGGCACGGTGATGACCGCTTGCTTGACCTCCTCGCCTAGATAGGACTCGGCGTCCTTCTTCAGCTTGCGCAGCACCATGGCCGAGATTTCCTGCGGTGTGTAATCCTTGTTCTTGGCCGGAATGTGCACACGTGCGTCGTCCGATGGCCCGCGCACAATTTGGTATGGCAATACCTCGCGTGCTTTTTCCACCTCGGGTTCGTCATAGCGACGGCCCATCAGGCGCTTGATGGAAAAGATAGTGTTATCCGAGTTGACGATGGCCTGACGCTTGGCTACCTGGCCCACTCGTCGCTCGCCTTCCTTGGTGAATGCGACGACGGAAGGGCAAAGTCGACCGCCCTCAGCGGTTGGAATAACGGTCGGTTCGCCGCCCTCCAGGACGGCGACAACCGAGTTAGTCGTACCTAAGTCGATGCCGATAATCTTGCTCATTTGATTTCCTCCTATTCGTTAAAATTTAGTATAGATCAATCCCTCTGTTTGAGGGGGAACTTACCCATTTAAGTACTTCGATGGTAAGTATACACCATCCACATCAGAATAAGATAAGAATTACATTAGTATGGCATTAGAATCTTGCGGAATCTCTTCTCCCTCACCCTAACC